>JASHQD010000238.1 GCA_030037755.1 Terriglobia bacterium | reverse complement strand
TGCTAAGCTCCGTAGGAGCGGCCGCTCTAATACGCAATCTGCTGTTCGGCACCGCTGCTGCAGATCCCCTGACGCTGATCGGCGTTGCCGTGACGCTCGCCTTCGCGGCGTTTGCCGCCAGCTACATCCCCGCGCGCCGGGCTACGAAAGTCGATCCAATGGTGGCGCTCCGTTATGAGTGACAAGTGGGAAATGGCCAGTACTGTCCGGTCATATGTTGAATAGGCTGAGTTGGTTACCGGACACGCCCAACTCGGAAATCGGCTCGACGTGCGAAAGAGCCTGTAAAATCGGCATTTTTTCGAAAAGTGTGAGGCTCAGAATTTGTGTTATGGAGTAGAGCGAAAGCTGGAGCCTCAAGCGTTTGCGTAGGATCGCCAGCAGCACATAGACGCTGATGGCGATCCAGATCTGAGTTTTCACCGCATTGGGTGAAAGGCCGTAAAACTTCTTGATGCGGAGATGTTGTTTGATCCATTTGAAGAACAGTTCCACTTGCCACCGGCACTTGTAGAGCTGCGCGACGGTCAGGGTGGGTAGGAAAAAGTTGTTGGTCAAGAAGACCAAGTTCTTCTCGGTTTCGGCATCGTGATAACGGATGCGACGGAGCGGTTCGGGATAGGACTTGGCCGGATAGAAACTCTTGAGGCGAATGGTCTGGTCGCAACGCAGGCCGGACCCCTTGTCGACGGGCTGCGAGGAGAGACGGTGAAAGCGAAAGTCCTTGCGCGAGCGCACCACGAAGAAGGCCAGCGCTTGCTGCCAGCGATAGAGACGGCCGAAGTCGAGATAGGCACGGTCCACCAAGTAGATGGAGCCGGGCTCGGGCAGCAGGGTGTCGAGCGTGTGAATCTCGTGGATTTTCGCGGGTTTGACCTCCATAAAGACCGGAATGTTGCCCTGCAGGTCGAGCAGGGTATGGAGCTTGACGGCTGCGTTGTAGGCTCGGTACCGTGCCCAGGGACAGAGAGAGAGGCAGAGGTCGATGGTGGTGCAGTCGAGGGCATAGACCGTCTGCTCCAACTCCACTCCGAAATCCTCGCCGACATACAGAGGGCGAGCCAGCGCGATCAGAGCTTGGGCCAAATCGGCGTAGATGCGGAAGTCGCGAGCCTCGTTGGCGTCGGCCAGGGTGCTGCGCGCCACTTGACCGCGGATGCCCAAATGATACCGGCGCGACCCCAAAGCCCGCAGACAGGTCTCGATATCGCGCAGACTTTCGCGATAGGTCAATTGGGCGAAGGCCATACACAGAAACTGATCCCAGCAGGAAAAACTGCTGACCTTGTAGTCGCCCTGATAGCGATGTACGCAGCGACGAAATTCGTGCGTCGGAATGAAATCCATCAGTTGCGCAAAGACCGTTTTGCCCAGATTCATGCCGGCCATTCTCTCCGAGAACCCGGAAAACCTGGCCAAAACACGCTGGCAAATTCAAATCGAAAACGGTGTGTTTCATCGCTAACATCATGGGCCACCGTCGATTACGAGAAAGCCCGGTTTCAATGACCGGACAGTAGTGGTCAGTGGTCAGTTGTCAGTGGTCAGTCGTCAGCGAGGGATCCAAGACTACAACTGGCAATCGACCGCAATCGGCGACTGACAACGGACAACTGACCACTGACGGTCACGGCAGACCTTCGGCGGCTGCAGATAACATCGGCTCGATGTCCATCCCGCCGGACAGCGTTCCGAAGGTGAGGCCGCGGTCTCCTGCGATTCGGCTCGAGACGAAAGCATCGGCCTCCGCGGACGAGCCGTGACGCACCATCAGCGAAGCTTGCCAGGCAAGAGCCAGCCTTTCCGCCAGCCTCCTAGCCTCGGGCTCGGAGTTTATAACCCCATTCATAGTCCGGTTCAGGTCGGACTCCACGCCGGCGATGAATGCGTCGACTCGCCGGCCGGCGCCGGCGCCCTGCCGGATCTCGTGAAGAATCGCTTCGACGGCGCCGGAGTCCTTTGCGATCGCGCGCAGGATATCAAGGCAGATGACATTTCCCGATCCTTCCCAAATCGAGTAAAGCGGGGCCTCGCGATAGAGCCGCGGCATGATCGATTCCTCCACGTACCCGTTTCCGCCGAGGCACTCCAGGGCCTCACCGACGACCGCGGGAGCACGCTTCGACAGCCAGTACTTCGCGACTGCGGTGGCCATGCGCGCGAAGCCGCGTTCGCGCTCGTCAGACTGGCGCGCGTCGAACGATCTCGCGAGGCGCATCGCCATCAAGGTGGCTGCCTGTGATTCCAGCGCAAGGTCAGCGAGTACGTTTCGCATCAGCGGCTGGTCGATCAGCAGCTTGCCAAATGCCCGCCGGTGCCGCGCGTGATGAATCGCCTGCACCGCAGCCTGCCGCATCAGCGCCGCCGCGGCGAGGGCGCAATCGAGGCGCGTGCACTGCACCATATCGATAATCGTTTGGACACCGCGTCCTTCTTCGCCAATCAGTCGAGCCCAAGCGGCGTCAAATTCCACTTCGCTCGAGGCGTTGGAGCGATTTCCCAGCTTGCGCTTCAGCCGCTGGATGTGGAATGCATTTCGTTCTCCTGCGGGCGTCCATCGCGGCAACAGGAAACACGACAATCCTTTCGGCGCTTGCGCGAGAATCAGAAAAGCGTCGCACATCGGGGCCGAGCAAAACCATTTGTGACCTGTTATCAGATACTCCCGCGAATCGGCGAGGCGCTCGGCGCGCGTGGTGTTCGCCCTCACGTCAGACCCGCCCTGCTTCTCCGTCATGCCCATGCCGACGAGTATCCCGCCCTTCTCCGTCGCCGGTCGAAATCGCGGATCGTAGGTCGCGGAGACGATCAGCGGCTCCCACTGGCGCGCGAGTTCGGGGTCGGAACGAAGCGCCGCCACCGCCGAGAAGGTCATGGAGATGGGACACGTGTGACCCAACTCGTTCTGAGCCGTCAGCATCAGCAGAGCAGCCCGCGCGACGTTGGCGCCCGTTCGGGTCTCCACCCAGGGCAGGCTGTGAATCCGGTGCTCGACGGAAGTCCTCATGAGCTGATGCCACGACGGGTGGAAGACCACTTCGTCGCGGCGATTACCGAATCGATCGTGCGTGTGAAGCGCCGGCTCGTTTTCGTTGGCGTCGAATCCCCGGCGCTGCGCTTCCTCGGTTCCGAGAAGCTCCCCGAGTCCGCGCAATTGTGCGCCTGCCCAGCCGGCTCCTTCCCGCTCGACGCTCTCCGTCAGGCAGCGATCGGCGAGATAGAGGTTGTAGCCCACAAGGGGAGGAGCTTGATTGACGACCTCGTGCGACCTGGATCTGGCGGTACTCGACGAACTCATGATCGCGACCTCGCGGGAATCTGACGAGTCGATTGTAATACCGTTCGCTCGCTTCCACGGCGAGGCGCTGTTCTGGAATTTGTGAGTTCGCGTGAGCAAACTCCTTTAAAATATCTGTCGAACTTCGAAAGGAGCGAATCATGCCTTCTTCCATCGGCTTTATTGGACTCGGCATCATGGGCCAGCCCATGGCCCTGAATCTCGTGCACGCCGGGTTTCCCGTGACCGTGTTCAATCGGACGCCTGAGAAGACGGCGCTTCTCAAAGAGGCCGGCGCCAAGGTGGCGTCGACGCCCGCCGAAGCGGCTGCCGGAGCCGATTTCGTAATCTCCATCGTCAGCGACACTCCGGCCATGGAAGAAGTTGTTGCCGGCAAGGGCGGAATCCTGGAGACCATAAAATCGGGCGCAGTCGCGATCGACTCGAGCACGATCAGTCCGGTCGCCAGCCGCAAATTCGCCTGCAAAGTCGCCGGGCAAGGAGCGAGTTGGCTCGATGCGCCGGTCACCGGCAGCAAGCATATGGCGATCAAGGGCGAGCTGACGTACATGGTCGGCGGCGACCGCGAAGCTTTCGACCGCGCCATGCCGGTGCTGCAGGTGATGGGCAAGAAGCACATCTATTGCGGGACGCATGGCCTCGGTCTCGCGGCCAAGCTTGCGCAGAACGTGATCCAGTCGACTATGGTCGAGATCTTCTGCGAGGGTTTCGTGCTGGCCGCCAAGGCGGGTTTGAAGCCACAGATCATGATGGAAGTGATCCAGGGAAGCATGGCGCGCGCCGCGCTCACCGATTTCAAAGCGCCGTTCATCTTCAGGGGTGACTTCACGCCCTACTTCCCGTTGAAACTCATGCACAAGGACCTCACGCTGGCGATGGAGAGCGCGTACGCGCAGAACGTTCCGATGCCTACGGCGGCGGCAGTGAAAGAGGTGTACGGCGCGGCCAAGGCGCAGGGCAAGGGCGAGCTGGACTATGCGGCGGTGGTGACTTTTCTGGAGGAGCTGGCCAAGGTGCAGGTGAGGGAATAGGGGGCAGGAGAGGCGAATAGTGAATGGTGAGTAGCGAGTAGGGACGAGGTAGCGTGGAACCTCCTACTGGCTACTCGCCATTCGCTACTCGCTATTCGCTATTCACGATTCGCTTCGCCCGATTCCAGGAGGACTTTGATGGCCGGCTCCGAATTCAAGCTCTCGCAAATCGGCGTGATTATGCTCGGCGTAAAGGACGCGAAGATCTCGCTGGAATTCTATCGCGACAAGCTCGGGCTCAGCGTGACCTCGTCGTTCGAAGGATTCGCGTTCCTGGGGACTAGCGGCGCGACCTTGGTGCTGAGCGAACCGCTCGCGCGGGCCAGCGGTGGAGCGACCGCGGGCGCTATGGAAGTGGTCTTCTCCGTGCTGGACGTGCGCGCTGCTTACGAAGGCTTGCGTGCCCGCGGCGTGGAATTCACTCATGAGCCGCGCGCGGTCTCGGGCGCGATGTGGGCGGCTAATTTCCGCGATCCTGAGGGCCACATGCTCTCGATTTACGGACCGGAGCACGCTTAATAGAATATGCATGTTACATTACGGCGATGCTGCGTCGAC
>JASHQD010000237.1 GCA_030037755.1 Terriglobia bacterium | reverse complement strand
ATAACGGGCCGCTCTTGTTCGGCGCCACGCTGTTCACGCTTGCCGGCCTGCAGCTCCTGGGACTGGGCCTGGTTTCGGAGATTCTGTCGCGCACCTATTACGAGTCGCAGAAGAAGCCGATTTACACCACGCGTCAGATCCAAAGCCATGTGCGGGAGTTGGCGCGCATCAATGGCCGGGCGAGTGGCTTGAGGCTTGGAGGCCGCCGCCCGATGCCACGTGCGCCGTATGTTGTCGAAAGTCGCGGAACCGGGCGCGTCGCGTCCCTCGATGGCGCAGCCTAGTCTAGTAAGGTAGGCTGTCAGCGATATGGATGGAAGGAAGCAGAAATGAGTCTCAAAACAGCAGAACCAACCGAATCAACGGACCCAGGGACGGCGCCGGCCGGGATTGTGGAGTCCGCTTGGACTCCCGAAAGCAACACCGCCTCGCGCGACATGATTCTGTTGCTGGACGGTGCCACGTCCTCGCGTGACGCGCTCGAGAAGCTCCTTGAGGAGTCAGGATACGACGTGATGGGCACAGGTTCGTGCGGGGAGGGGCTGCGCCTGGCGTCAACGGGCAGGTGCGACGTGCTCGTGCTCGACGAGAGGCTCGCCGGATTCGATTGTGGAGACTTGCTGGCCGAGCTCAAAAGCGCTTCCTTGACCGCGGGAATCCGGGTGATTCTGCTGGTTCGCGGTGGAGCCCTGGAGCGCGTGCGCGCTCTCGATCTCGGGGCCGATGACGTCCTCAGCCGGCCCTTCGAGCCCTTCGAATTGCAGGCGCGAATTCGGCTGCAGCTACGCCTTAAGAAGTCCGAGACCGAACTCCGTGACCGCCTGCGAATCCTCGGGCAAAGCCAGCAGGCTTCACGCGCCGCCGTTGTCGCAAGGGAAGAGATCGGCCGCGAGAAATCCGGCTTCAGGCGCGCATTGAAGGCCGGATTGTTCATGTTCTTGGTGGCGGTCGCGGCCGCGGGCGCGGTCTATTACCGATTCTCGCGCCGGGTGGCGCGCGATATTCAGCGCAACGATGCAGCGGTCGCCGCCTTGAATCGGCGTCTCGCCAATCAGCAGGACTTGATCGAACGGGCGCATAAGGTCGGCGAGCAGATGAAAGCATCCGGCCCCGCAACGGCCGAACGGGAACAGCAACTGGTGCAGCGATCAAAACAACTCCGCGTGGGGTTGGCCCAGGCTTCGGCGGACTCGTCCGGCGACTTGCGCGGTGAACTCGCCGAGACCGAGGCTCGGCTTCAAAGGCTGGAGGACCAGTCCTCACTGGCCGACAGGGTCATTAAGGACTACGCGCGCAGTGTGTGCCTGATCTACGTGGGTGTCGCCTTCCGTGACGCCGATACGGGACGGTCGCTCCGGTACGCAGCGACCCAGGAGGGCGGACTCAGCCAGGACCCGGCGGGGAATCCGGAATTGACTCTGGAAAGCACCGGTCCGGAATTCCGCCTGGACGTGCTGGGAACCGGGTTCCTGGTGTCGAGAAGCGGGCGCATCATGACCAACCGCCACGTCGTAGAGCCCTGGTGGCGCAGCGACGACTTCGACGAATTCACCAAGACGGGCTTGCGGCCGGTGGTCGCTGAGATGCGAGCCTACTTTCCTGGGTCTTCGCAGTCGTATCCGCTCACCCTGCTGCACATCTCCCAGCAGGCCGATCTGGCGCTGGTGTACGGTCCCGTGGAGGGCCTGAACCGTAAGGTGCTGGCGCTCGATGGAAGTGCGCAAGGTACGGTGCGAGGCGAGCCGATTATGCTGATGGGCTACGCCACGGGGCTGGACGCGGTCCTGGCGCGCGTGGACGATGCCGCGCTCCAGAACATCGTCAGTGAGAGCCGGGGAAACTCCCGGCAGATCCTCGACCGCCTGGCGGAGAAGAACCTGATTCGTCCTTTGATCACTCAAGGACATCTGGGCGACGTGCTGCCCGATCAAATCGTCTATGACGCGCAGACCGCGGCGGGTGGCTCCGGGGGCCCGGTCTTCAATCGCGACGGCAAGGTCATCGGAGTGAATCACGCGATCCTTGAGGGCTTCGGTGGAGCGAATTTCGGGGTTCCGGCCAGCTTCGCGGAGCCCCTGCTCGCGCGCTCGTACTAGCCCGGACCGGCAGAACGATGGAAAAACCCGATTCATATCATTCCGGGAGCAGCCAGGAATCCCGTCTTTTGAAGACGGGGCTTGTGGAATTCCTCGCTGCGCTCGGGATGACATGAATCGCGTTTTGCAGCGTCCCGCCGGCCGCAAAACGCAAACGCAAGCCGCAGGAGGAGTAAAGATGTGGAACCGTAGGCTGACCCCGCGAGCGGACAGGTTGTGGGCGCTGCTTGTGTACAACGAAGACGAACCGGTCCGGGCTGTGGAGCAGATCATCCTTGGTCAGGCGATAAGCACGCGCCGGGTCCGGAAATGCAGCGAGGCCGCGGCGATGCTTCGGAATGCGCGCGCTCCTGCGCTCGTGGTGACCGATACGTCGCTGCCCGATGGCGACTGGGCGGACGTGCTCAAGGCCACCCGCACTTGTGCGTCTTCCCCGCCGCTTATTGTGGTTTCCCGCCTGGTGGATATCAGGCTCTATCTCGACGTGATGGAAAGCGGAGCCTACGACTTCGTGGTACCGCCGCTCCTCGCCGCGGACGTGGCCTATGTTGTGGATGGGGCGCTCCTCAAGCGCTCATATCACGGCCGCTTCAAGCCGCAAAAGGGCCCGGCACCGTCACCCGTGGGACCCTTGGGGACCTTTGCCGGAGCCGATCGATGATCGCGCGAGTTCACGGCTGGGTTCCGCTCGCCGTGATGGCGTCGTGCCTGACCGTGGCCAGCGCCCAGCAGCCGGTGGAACTCAGCCGCAGCGGGGATCGAATCGACATCGAGATTGGCGGACAGCCATTCACAGTTTTCCATTTTGATCCGGCAATCGCCAAGGCCTACCTCTCACCCTTGCGCACCGCCCAGGGAACCGTCATTACCCGGCGTTTTCCGATGGATCCGGACGTTCCCGGCGAGGACCACGATGAGCCCCATCAGCGGGCCATGTACTTCGCTCATGGCGACATCGATGGTTACGATTTCTGGGGGGAGGCCGCGTTTCCCCGGTGGAGCCGGCACTCTCGTTCCACTTTCGGCCGCACCGTAATCCGCAAGCTGGACGATATGCATGGCGGGCCCGACGCCGGAGTCCTGCAAGCTGAGTTTGATCTCCTGACTGCCACCGGGCAGGTGGTTGCTGCTGAGACCCAGTCCTACACCTTCCGAGGCGACGAACAGTCGCGGATCATCGACTGCGAGTTCACGATCAGCGCCGACCACGGCCCGGTGAAGATCGGCGACACCAAGGAGGGGACGTTTGCGATCCGCGTGGTCAAGGCCCTCGAATCGCCTCCGGGCCGCATGGTGAATTCCGAGGGCGATACCGGCGAGAAGGGTGTTTGGGGCAAGCGCGCGAATTGGGTGGATTTCGACGGGGAGGTCGACGGCGAGGACGCCGGCATCGCGATATTCGACTCCCCGGCGAACCTGCGCCATCCGGCATACTGGCACGCCCGCCACTACGGGTTGCTGGCGGCGAATCCCTTCGGGGTTAAAGAGTTCACTCATGATCGGCATCAGGACGGAAGTTACCTGATTCCCGCGGGTGGATCGCTGACGCTCCGCTACCGCGTATTCATCCACCACGGCGATTTTCGGCAAGCCGGCGTGGCCCGGGCTTACCGGCGCTACGCTGCCGGGCAACAGAGAGATATGCAATGAAACCAGATCCGACACGACGCGACTTTCTGAAGAGTGCGATGAAGACAACGGCCGGCGTCAGCGCGCTCAGCGGTATTACTTTTCTGCCCCGCCCGGAACGGGTTTTGGGCGCAAACGACCGCGTGCGAGTGGCCGTGTGTGGTCTGAATGGCCGCGGGAAGGACCACATCTCGGCGTACTCTCACTTGTCGAACGTGGAGATTGCGGCGCTTTGTGATGTGGACGAAAGTGTGTTGCGGAAGCGCCTCGGAGAGGTCGGCGGCAAGCCCGAAAGCTATGTCGATGTCCGCCGGCTGCTCGAGGACAAGTCGATCGATGCCGTCTCAATTGCGACTCCAAACCACTGGCACTCCCTGATAGCCGTTTGGGTTTGCCAGGCCGGCAAGGACGTGTATGTCGAAAAGCCCTGCTCGCACAACCTGTGGGAAGGACGCCAACTCGTACGGGCTGCGGAAAAGTACCAGCGCATTGTGCAGCACGGGACCCAGATTCGCTCCGCGCCCGCCATCCAGGAGGCCGTCAAAGGGATTCATGAGGGCGCGCTCGGCGAGGTTTATCTGGCTCGCGGATTGTGCTTCAAGTGGCGCGACACCATTGGACACGCGCCCGAAGAGCCTGTCCCGGCCGGTGTCAACTACGACCTCTGGACGGGTCCCGCGCCATTGAAGCCATTCAGCCGGAACCGTTTTCATTACAACTGGCACTGGAACTGGGACACCGGCAACGGCGACCTCGGCAACCAGGGCGTCCACCAGGTGGACGTCGCCCGGTGGGGCCTCGGCGTCGAATTTCCGAATCGAGTCTCCGCGGCCGGCGGTCACTTCATGTTTGACGACGACCAGCAGACACCCAACACGCTTAATTGCGCCTTCGAATTCGATCTGCCGGATGGCAAGCGTAAAATGATGGAGTTCGAGGTGCGGCACTGGATCACCAACAACGAGGCAAACATCGGGCGAGGAGACCTGGTGGCCGGCAAACACCGGTTCTTCGGCCACCACAACACGATCGGCAACATCTTTTATGGTTCGCAGGGATACCTGGCAACCGGGGACGAAGACGCTGTGAGTTACGAGACCTGGCTGGGCAAGGACGAGAAGTCCGGGCCCCACGGCCACGCGGGCGGCGATCACTTCGGCAACTTCATCGACTGCGTGCGCAGCCGGAAGAAGGAAGCCTTGAATGCGCCGATCAAGGAGGGCTACATTTCCGCATCGCTCGTCCACCTGGCCAACTGCTCGTACCGCCTGGGTCGATCCCTGCGGTTCGACCCTGCGACCCAGCAGGTGATTGACGACGACGAGGCGAATCGTCTCTTGCAGGATGGCGACCGGGGTTACCGAACACCCTTCACCATGCCCAAGGAGGTCTGACGCGAGGCCCCGGGATGACGTGTAACGGAAATGAATGAGGTTTACAATCTCAATGGTGAACATCTCTCGGGGGGAGTGACCGCAGATTTTCGCTGCCGCGGGTGCGTGGTCCGTTCTGAGGTTCGGGCCGCGAGGGCGGGACGGCGAGCGATCCACTAGGCGTCGGGTGCTATTCAGTTTCCGCAGCGAAAGTATGGACTATTCCGACGGCGCGAGGCTAAGCTCTGAGCCCAGGGTTGTCAGATGAGGCGACGGGCACTCCTTTCAACCGTAATCCGGTTTGTGCTTCTGGTCTTCTTTCTTCTGTTCGGCGCGTGCCAGCGGCCGGAGAGCAGGACCCGCCCTTTCATCGAATTCACCAGAGTCCCTCGCGCCGGCGAGGGTAATCCCTACAAGCTCGTTACAATCGAGGGACGTGTGGATGGCGCGCGTTCCGGCCAGCAGGTGGTCTTGTATGCCCGCAGCGGGGCCTGGTGGGTACAACCTCTGGCGGACCAACCTTACACCGGCATTCAGCCGGATTCCACCTGGAGAAACTCGATCCACCCCGGAACCCAGTACGCAGCCCTGCTGGTTGAGCCCGGATATCGTCCGCCTGCATTGGCAATCACGCTGCCCAAGGTGGGTGGCGGCGTGGTTGTCTCCGCGACGGTGGTTGGCGAACCGATGTTCTGGCAGACATGGTGGTTCCGCGTCGCTGCCGCTCTGGCGCTCCTGGCCCTGATCATTACCGCATACCGCTCGCGGCTGGGAAACATTGAAAACCGGGAGCGCCAGTTCCGCACGCTGGCCGAGAACGCTCCGGATATCGTAATGCGATTCGACTCACAATTGCGGTGCCGCTACGTTAATCCGATCATTGAGGCGTACACGGGCCTGCGGGCGGAGGCGCTCCTGGGAAGGACAATCGGCGAAGTCGGCGCGTTCAAGAAGAGGGACCGATATTGGGAAGCCAGCCTCCGCGAGACGTTTGAAACGGGGAAAGCCGCGACCAAAGACTTCACTTTTGACACTCCGCAGGGCGAGCGGCATTTCGAGTCCAGGCTTATTCCCGAGAATGGAACCGACAGGCTGACGAGGTCGGTCCTGGTCCTCACGCGCGACGTTACCGACCGCAAGCACGCCGAATCCCTGCTCGCCGGGGAGAAGCGGATCCTGGTGATGGTCGCCAAGGGCGATTCGCTCGCTGAAATCCTGGACACCCTGTGCCGAATCGCCGAGGAACAGGCCAGCGGCGCCTTGGCCTCCATCTTACTGCTGGACGGCGATCGCTTGCGGCATGGCGCCGCGCCCAGTCTGCCAAAGGCCTATACCGACGCTATCGACGGCGCTACCATTGGTCCCTCAGCAGGCTCTTGTGGAACGGCCGCGTATTTCGGCAAACAGGTCATCGTCGAGGACATCGCAGCCGACCCTTTGTGGGCGAGCTATCGCGACCTGGCTTTGCCCCATGCTCTGCGCGCCTGCTGGTCCAGCCCGGTCTTCTCGTCAAAAGGCAAAGTGCTGGCGACATTTGCGATGTACTACAGCGAGCCGCGGCGTCCGAGTGCGCGCGACCGGGAAGTCATCGAACAGATCACGCACCTGGCGGAAGTTGCCATTGAACGCAAGCTGGCGGAAGATGCGCTGCGCCGCAGTGAGGCCTATCTTGCCGAGGCTCAACGGCTGTCGCACGCGGGTAGTTGGGCCTGGAATGTCCGCACGCATGACGCCTTCTGGTCGGAAGAAATATTCCGGATGCTGGGCTACGATCCGGAGACGACTCGACCCACACTGTCTCATTTTGTGGAGAGGGTTCACCCCGAAGACCGGCCGCGCATCGAGTTGAAAGCCGAAAGGGAGGGGGCGGGAGTCGAAGAGGATGCCGAAGCAGACTTCCGGGTCGTTCTTCCCGACGGGACGATCAAGCATATCCACTCGATCGCCCGGCTGGTGCTGAACAGGTCGGGTGAAGTAACTGAAGTCGTCGGCACCTCGGTCGATGTGACCGAGCGCAAGCGCGCCGAATCGCTCCTCGCCGGGGAGAAACGGATCCTCGAGATGGTGGCGAAAGGAGAGTCACTCGCTGAAATACTCGAGGGCTTATGCCGGATGGTCGAGGAACAAGCCAGCGGAGCCCTGGCATCCATCTTGTTGCTGGACGGCGATCGCTTGCGGCATGGCGGCGCACCGAGTCTTCCCAAGGCCTATACCGATATCATCGACGGCACTGCGATCGGGCCATCCGAGGGTTCCTGTGGGGCCGCGGCATACCACGGCAAACAGGTGATCGTCGAGGACATCGCAACCGACCCGTTGTGGGCAAACCATCGCGACTTCGCTTTGCCTTATTCTCTGCGCGCCTGCTGGTCTACGCCGATCTTCTCGTCAAAAGGCAAAGTCATCGGGACGTTTGCCATGTACTATCGCGAGCCACGAAGGCCGAGCGCGCGCGACCAGGAAACAACCGAACAGATCACCCATCTGGCCGGAGTCGCCATTGAACGCAAGCTGGCGGAGGATGCCTTGCGACGGAGTGAGGCGTACCTGGCGGAATCGCAGAGGTTGACCCATACGGGTAGTTGGGCGGTTGATCCGGCGACCGGGAGAACGATCTATTGCTCTCCGGAAATCTTCAGGATTTTCGGATTCGATCCGCAGGAGGGCCTGCCTGCCCTGGAGAGATTCCGACAACGAGTCCACCCGGAGGATCGCCAAAGGGTTATCGGCGGCTTGGACAAGGCAGCCCGTGAAAAAGCCGATTTTGCCGAAGACCAGAAGATCATTTTGCCCGATGGCCAGGTCAAACACATCCACCTCACCGGCCACCCCGTCCTCGCCACGACGGGAGATCTGGTTGAGTATGTCGGCACGGCCATGGATGTGACGGACCGCAAAACTGCCGAAGAAGAGCTGCGGGCCGCCGAGACCCGCTTCCGCGCTTTTGTGGACCATGCGACCGACGCTCTGTTTGTGGACGACGAGCAGGGAAGAGTGATTGACGCGAATCGGCGGGCCTGCGAGAGCCTCGGCTACACTCGCGAAGAGCTGATCGGGATGGCACCGACCGATTTCGATCTAAGGCTGAACGAGGTCTTCAGGCAATCCGTCAACCAGCGACTCGCCGCCGGGGAAATCGTCGCCTTCGAGACTTCTTACCGGCGAAAAGATGGGACCGAGTTCCCGGTCGAGCTTCGCGTGCGCCCCTTCTGGCACGGTGGACACCGGTTCGGTTTGGCTTTGGCGCGCGACATCACCGAACGCAAGCGGGCTGAGGAAGAACGCGAGGGATTGCGACAGGCGCGGGCCGCTCTCGAGCGCGTTGGGAGGCTGACCACGATGGGGGAGTTGACCGCTTCCCTGGCGCACGAAATCAACCAGCCCATCGCCGCGGCCATCACCAACTCCAACACCTGCCTGCGTTGGCTGAGGCGCGATCCTCCTGACATCGAGGAGGCGCGCGCGGCCGCCTCCCGAAGCGCTCAGGACGCGACCCGCGCCGCCCAGATCATCAAGCGTATCCGCGCTCTGTTCAAGAAGGATGCGCCACAGCGGGAGCTGGTGGACGTGAATGAAGTCATTCGGGAGATGATCGCCCTGCTGCGCGACCAGGCGGACCGGTACCTGGTTTTGGTCCGAACGCAACTGGGAGCGGACCTTCCCCGAGTCATGGCCGATCGTGTGCAACTGCAGCAGGTTTTGACGAACCTCATCCTGAATGCCATCGAAGCCATGCGCGCCGTGAACTGGCCGGGCGAACTGACCATAAGATCGCAGAGAGGCGATCATGGCGACCTGCTCGTCTCGATCAGTGATACGGGCGTGGGACTGGCGCCGGGTCAGGGGGACCAGCTCTTTAACGCGTTTTTCACCACCAAGCCTGATGGCACCGGCATGGGCCTGCCCATCAGCCGGTCCATCATCGAGTCGCATGGGGGACGCCTCTGGGCTACGGCAAACTCCGGCCCGGGTGCAACTTTTCAGTTCACTTTGCCTATCGAATTGGGGCCAGTTGAATGACTCCGGGACGGTAAGGAAGGGAGAGACAGGCCATGGAGCGCTGGAAAGTCCGATTTCCGAGACTGGTCTCTACAGCTGAGCACTACGGACTTGCAGTGCTATCAGTGTCGATGGCGCTCAGCCTGGCGCTTCTGCTTCAGCGCTTGCACTTTCGTGATGCGGAGGTCCCGCTCTTTCTGTTCGCCATCGCCATCACCGCCTGGTATGGAGGATCCCGGCCTGCCGTGCTGGCGCTTTTACTCTCGTGCACGAGCTTTGATTTCTACTTTGCGGAGCCTCTCCACTCGCTCCGGGTCTCACGCTTTGCTTTTCCTTACTTTATCGCTTTTGCCTCCTTTGCCGCGCTGGTCGCCTGGTTCAGCGCGGTCCGGCGCCAGGTCGAGCGGGAGCTTCGCCAAGCCCGCGACCGCCTCGAAATCGAGGTGGCGGAACGTAAGCTCCGCGAGGAGGAAACTCGCAGCCTCAACGAAGAACTGGGAAAACGAACCGCTGAGCTTGAGGCGAGCAATAAGGAATTGGAGGCTTTTGCTTACTCCGTATCGCACGACCTCCGCGCGCCCATTCGTCATGTCGCCGGGTTCACCGAGCTCCTGCAAAAGAGTACGGCGTCGGCTCTAAACGAGAAAAGCCAACGATATGTGACCATGATCCTGGAGTCGGCGAACCGGATGGGCACCCTGATTGATGACCTCCTGGCCTTTTCGCGAATTGGTCGCGCGGAGACCCACAAGACGATGGTCAACCTGGAGCAACTTGTGCAGGAAGCTTTAAGCGAAGTGCGGGAGGAGACAAATGGGCGCGACATCGCTTGGAGGTTTGGTATATTGCCCGTCTGGTTTGGAGACCGCTCCATGCTGCGACTGGTGATGGTCAACCTGATTTCGAATGCGGTAAAGTTCACACGCACACGCCCGCACGCAGAGATCGAGGTAGGATCCACGGACCCCGCCCAGGAACAGCTGGTCGTGTTCATCCGTGACAATGGAGTCGGATTTGACATGAAGTACGCAGACAAGCTGTTCGGTGTGTTTCAACGGCTGCACGGGCCCGAGGTATTCGACGGCACGGGCATCGGGCTGGCCACGGTCCAACGCATCATACATCGGCATGGAGGCCGGGTTTGGGCTGAGAGTCAGGTGGATAAGGGCGCTACTTTTTATTTTTCACTTCCCGGAACCGCAGGAGTCTGACCTATGAGCACCTTGGGACGTATTCTAATGGTTGAGGACGACCCGAAAGACGTGGAGCTTACGTTGACGGCGTTGGAAGAGTATAACCTCGCCAACGAAGTGGTCGTCACTCGAGATGGTGAGGAGGCCCTGGACTATCTCAATTGCCGGGGCAAGTTCGCTTCCCGCGCGGATGGGAATCCAGCCGTGCTTCTGCTCGATCTGAAACTGCCGAAGGTGGATGGGCTCGAGGTTTTGCGGCGGATCAAATCGGACGAGAAGCTCAAGACGATTCCCGTGGTCGTGCTCACCTCTTCCCATGAAGAAAAAGACATGGTCGCAAGCTACCGAATGGGCGTCAACGCTTATGTTGTAAAGCCTGTCGAGTTTCACGAATTTGTGAACGCCGTCAGGGAACTCGGGGTCTTCTGGGCCGTTATTAACCAGCCTCCCCCTGGAAGTATAAAAAGGACATGACCAGGAAATGAAATCTCCCTTGCGCATTCTGCACCTCGAAGATGACGCCAGCGACGCAGAGCTTATCCGGGAAGCGCTGGCCGCGGGCGGTTTTGTCTGCCAGTCGACACGCGTTGAAACCGAGGCCGATTTCACCGCATCACTGGAGCAGGAGAGGTTTGACTTGATTCTGGCCGATTATACCCTCCCCTCTTTCGATGGCCTCTCCGCGTTGAAGATCGCGCGACAGGGCTGGCCGCGCCTTCCGTTCATCTTTGTTTCCGGAACCTTGGACGAAGAAGTGGCGATCGAAGCCCTCAAGGTCGGCGCAACCGACTATGTTTTCAAGACGCGCCTCACGCGGATCGTGCCTTCGGTGCGACGGGCGTTGCGGGAGGAAGAAGAGAGAATCGAGCTCGACCGTTCCGAGAAAGCGTTGCGCCGGAGCCAGGCTTACCTGGCCGAGGCCCAGAAACTGAGCCACACCGGCAGCTTCGGTTGGGATGTTTCGAGCGGGAAGATTTACTGGTCTCAAGAGACATTTCGGATATTTGCTTACGAGCCGGCTATCGAGGTTACGATCGAACGGATTTTCGAGCGAACCCACCCCGAAGACCTGTCGATGGTGCGGCAACTCGTCGACCGCGTTTCACGCGAAAAGCAGGAATTCGATTTTGAGCATCGCTTGCTTATCCCGGATGGGTCCGTCAGGCACATTCGGGTTGTCGGTCAGCCTTCAAACGACGAGTCGGGCGGCTTTGAGTTCGTGGGCGCGGTTACGGATGTGACGGCACACAAGCGGGCGGAGGATGAACAGGAAAGATTGCGCCAGGCGCGGGCCGAGCTTGCGCACGTAAGCCGCGTAACCACCATGGTAGAACTGACTGCTTCCCTGGCTCACGAAATCAACCAGCCGATTTCCGCAGCGCTCACCAACTCCAGAACCTGCTTGCGGTGGTTGACGCGCGAGCCGCCTGACTTGGAAGAGGCTCGCGAGGCGGCATCCCGCAGCGTCAAGGACGCGACGCGCGCCGCCGACATCATCAGCCGAATCCGCCTGCTATTCGAGAAGAGAACACCGCAACGGGTATCGGTGCACGTAAACGACGCCATTCAAGCCGTTATCGCCTTGCTGCGTAGTGAGGCGGACCACTATGCGGTCGCGATCCGAACGGATCTCGCGGACGACCTTCCCAAGGTCATGGCAGATCCGGTGCAACTGCAGCAGGTCTTTATGAACCTGATGCTCAACGGCATCCAGGCCATGAAGCACATGGGCGTCGCCGCAGAACTGACCATAAAATCGCAGCGAGGCGACAATGGTCACGTGCTGGTTTCGGTCAGCGATACGGGCGTGGGATTGTCACCCGAGCAGACCGACCAGATCTTTCGGGCATTTTACACCACCAAACCCGATGGTACGGGGATGGGCCTGCCCATCAGCCGGTCCATCGTCGAATCACACGGCGGACGGCTGTGGGCCACCGCAAACTCGGGTCGGGGCGCGACCTTTCATTTCACGCTGCCCAAGGACGTCGAGGCGGGCGCCCCAGCGGTGGAAGGTGCCGGAGGAACCCAATCTGAGCTCAGATGACGCCGGCTGAGGCTATCGCATTTACTTCGAGCAAGTGGAGGACTCATCCTGTGGCTGACGGTATTCCGCACACCTGGTGCGATGCACTTCACTTGACGATGACTGGCTATACCGGGTTGAAGCTTTCTGATTGTCGAGGATGAGGCATGGTCCACACTGGCGGGAGGGCGGCGAAGCAATCGGTTCAACCGTCTTCGTTTGCTTTCCGCCCCGGGCGGAGGTCGATCCTCAAGGGGCTTGGTGGTCTGGTACTTCTTGCGGCACAGGGCTGCCGCAGGTCCGTCCAACCTGCTTCTGCAGTCACCCTCGTGCTCGGCGATCAGACCTGGTTGGACGATCAATTCCAGGACCGGCGGCACCAGGAATTGAACCAGTTCACAAGGGAGACTGGAATCCGAGTTGAGATTGTGCCTGCTCCGGAGGGAGCGGACGAGACTCTGTCGGCGTGGAGGGCCCTTCTCGAGAGCGGCGCCAGGATACCGGATGTCTATGCGATCGACGTGATCTGGCCCGGAATTCTCGCCGACAATTTGCTCGACCTGAAATCCTACGTGCCCGACACGGAGATCGCTGCGCACTTGCCGGAGTTAATCGGCAACAATACAGTAGTCGGCAGACTGGTCGCCCTGCCTTGCCTCGTCGATATCGGCCTGCTGTTCTACCGCACCGACCTGCTGAAACGCTACGGGTATCACGGTCCTCCGGAAAGCTGGAAAGAACTGGAAGACATAGCGGAGAGGATTCAGGCGGGCGAGCGCGCCGGAGGTCAGAAGGCCTTCTGGGGTTTTGTGTGGGAGGGAGCGTCTTCCGAGGCCCTCACCTGTAACGCTCTGGAATGGCAGGTTTCGGAAGGAGGAGGGCCCATCATCGAGAGCGACGTGATCACCGTGAACAACCCGCGCTCCGGGGGTGCTTGGGCCAGGGCGGCCCGCTGGGTGGGCACTATTTCCCCGCCCGGAGTGGTGGCGTACAAAGAATGGGACGCCGACAACATCTGGCAGGCCGGGCATGCGGCTTTTATGCGTAACTGGTCGACCTCGCATTTTGGAACGCGCCTCCGCGGATCAGTCCAAGGGTTGATGACTGGGGACAACTTCGACGTGGCTCCACTCCCCCGCGGGCGGGCAAGGACTGCCGCCACCGTGGGCGGAAGAGGCTACGGGGTTTCGCGGCACTCGCTCCATCCTCGGGAGGCGTCGATGTTGGTCCGCTTCTTGTGCCGCCCCGACGTTCAATTGGCGCGCGGCCGAAAGATCTGGGGCACACCGACCGTACCGGCACTGTATAGCGACACTGAGTTGATGGCGGCGAATCCTTATCTTTCGACGATTCTCAAGGCTTATCGCAACGGTGGCGTCCTGAGGCCCTCGACGACCGCAGGCAAGAGATATCCAGAAGTCTCTCACGCATATTCTGAGGCGGTACACGCCGTATTGGTCGGCCGGAAGACTGCCGCCGGCGCGGCATCCGATTTGCAGACCCAACTGATGCAAATTACCGGCCTGAAGGGAACCTGAGGAACAAGAATGGTACGAGGCAATGCGCTGAGCGCTGTAAAAGCCGAGTCCCCCTCGCGAACCGCTTCCCAGAGGAACCATCATTACGGACGAATGAAAATCGGGGCGCGTTTGGCAGTGTGTTTCACGGCCATCGCGCTACTGATGATAGGCGGTGATACTGTCGCGGTGTGGCAGTTCGGGCGGGTCGAGGCGTCGGCGCGCCGCTTTTACGAGGCGGACCAAAGGTCCGTGGCCGTGATGCGCGTCCACCTCGACGTTGTGACCTTCCATGAAACGCTCATCGGTTTGGCGCGTGCCGAGGATGCTGACGAATTCGCCTCACAAGCCACCTCCCTCCGCGACGGTTTTCTGAGAGATGTTGCACGGGCTCAGCAATCTCTCAGCCTGGCGCGGGATGCGGACCAGGACCCTACCGTCCTGACCAGACTGGAAACTGTCCGCGGCGCATTACCTTCGCAAGTTGACTTCATGTTGGAACTGGTGAAGGACGGGGACTGGGAAGCTGTGCAGTTACGGTTGGCCAATCAAGTGCAGTCTTTGGCTGCGTCGAGTTTATCGCTGGTGGAAGACGTTGACCGGGAGGTCGCCCAGGAGCGGGCGGAGACCTTCGAGAGCGCCGAGCGGGCGCGGCACGAGCTTTCCCTTGTGTTGCCTGTAACGGCCGTGCTGATTCTGCTCATGTCTGCCCTGCTGGGCTGGTACGCCACGCGCGCGATTAGCCGACCGCTTGCGCGCCTGGGCGCCGGCGCGCAGGCGCTGGCGCGCGGCGAATTTCAGTACGAGGTTGAGGTGGGAGGAAATGATGAGCTGGCGGAACTGGGGAGAGCGTTCAACTACGCCGCGAAGCAACTTCGGGAGCGCAGGAGAGCAGAGGAAGCTTTGCGCCAGGCGCAGGCGGAACTGGCGTACATAAACCGCGCGACCACCATGGGAGAGCTCACCGCGTCGCTGGCGCACGAAATAAGGCAGCCCATCACTGCGGCGGTCACCAACGCCGCCACGTGTTCGCGCTGGCTTTCGCGCGACCAGCCTGATCTC
>JASHQD010000236.1 GCA_030037755.1 Terriglobia bacterium | reverse complement strand
ATCAGCAGGGCGCCAAACCAGATAAGAAAGAACTGGACGACCTCGTTGAAGATGGCCGAGAACAGCCCGCCGAGCGAGACGTAGACCGCCACGGTGATGGAGGCGATCCAGATGCTGAAGTTCAGGTTCCAACCCAGCAGAACTTTGAGGACGATGGCCATCGCGAACATGTCCACGCCGGCGCTGAGCAGCGTCATTACGGCGAAGCAAAGGGCGGCCAACCCGCTCGCGCCTTCCCCGAATCGCAGTTGAAGATAACCGGGAACCGAGTGCGTCTTGGAAATGTAATAGAACGGCATCATGACGATGCCGAGGAAGAGCATGGCTGGAATCGCCCCCACCCAATACCAGTGCGCCGCCAGGATCCCGTACTGGTAAGCCGAGCCCGCCCAGCCCATCAACTCCAGCGCCCCCAGGTTTGCCGAGACGAAACTCAGGCCCGCGACCCAGGCCGTCATCTCGCGTCCGGCCAGGAAGAAATCCTCGCCTCGCTGGGTGTAGCGCTTCAGATAAAACCCGATGCCTAGCACCATCGCGAAATAAACAATGATCACCGCAAAGTCGATTGTGTGCGGGTTCATCACTCGATTGACCGGGTCGAGCCAGAATCCCAAGACGGGAGTCATGCGGGCACGCTCCAAGAGAGAAGGATGGGCCGGGCGCCGGAGGTGTTACGTACGACGGGCTTCGCGGGTTCCTGAGGTCCGCTCCGAATCGTCATTCGCCACCAAAACAGAAGCTGGGCCAAACCTAATCGAAGTGCCCGCAGGTGTCAAGAACCGATTTCGCGTATCCTCGGCGGCAGTTCGCGGTGGCGAGGTCCGCTCCGTGGGCTATCGATTGTACTTCGGTGTAATTCCGCGCAAGCGCTTCCACACTTCATCGCAGCGGGCGACCGTGTCCGCGTCAAGCCTGCCCCTCTGGCAAGCGCTCAGATTCTCGGCGAGCTGCTCCGGCCGCGACGCGCCCAGAATCACCGAATCCACGTGGTCCTGTCCCAGCGGCCACTGCAGGGCCAGCTCGACGAGGGACTTCCCGGCCTCGGTTGCGATCGCCCGCAGCTCGTCAACGGCCGCGAAGTAGTCGTCGTGCCAGTAACGTCCCAGATAGAGCTGGTTGGAATCGAATCGGGTTCCGGCGATCGGGCCCTTCTCGCGCGAATGCTTGCCGGTCAACAATCCGCCGGCGAGCGGATTGTAAACCACCAGTGAAACCCCGAAGCGCTTCGCGAAAGGCACGTATTCCTCTTCGATCGCGCGCGCCAGCAGGTTGTACATCGGCTGCGACACAAACGGCGGGCGGTAGCCTTGCCTCTGGCAGATACAGAAAATCTCGGCCACTTGCCAGGCGGCGTAGTTGGAGATCGCCGGGTAGCGGACCTTGCCACTGCGCACGGCTTCATCCATGGCTTCGAGGGTCTCTTCGATCGGTGTGTCGTAGTCCGGCCAATGAAGATAGTAGAGATCGACGTAATCCGTGCCTAGCCGCCTGAGGCTCGCTTCCAGGGCCTTGCGGATGGCCGCGCGGGACAGTCCAACATCATCCGGAGCGTCGCCCATGCGGTACCGGACCTTGGACGCGAGGACGACTTGCGACCGTCGTGCGCCCAGCGCCTGGCCCAGCACTTCTTCAGCGCGGCCCAGGTTGTACATGTTCGCCGTATCGAAGAAATTGATGCCGGCGTCAAAACACTGGTCGATCATCCGCGTCGAGGTGGCTTGATCCGCCTGCTTGCCGAACGGCATGGTGCCAAATGACGCACGCGAAACTTTCAGGTCTGTGTGTTGCAGGATGCGATATTCCATGAAAGAGGCGCCTCCAAGGGCGGCGCAGTCAACCCAGCTTGTCTATAAAAGTTGCGCATCTTTTGTAAAAAAATATTTACACGAATGTGACCTCGGCCCGGCATCTTTTCAAGTCTCGTGCGTCATCAATAGTAGTGGGAGCCGGGAAATGTTGAGACTGCTCCAACTCGCGCAAGAGCTCGACTGGCAGGCTATGGACCTGAACCGCGCCGGCGAGCGCCTGGGCGCCGCCACGGACGAAGCGATCGAGTCGCGGCAGCGCGGCGTGCTTGCCACCGCGGACAAGATCCAGCGCGAATTACTTGCTTCTGTGCGCTTTGACCCGCTCCGGCTGGTCGGCGTGGGTGGTCCCATCAGCGATACGCTCGATTCGCTCGGCGAGCTTCTCCTGGCGCTGGACAAGATCCGCCAGGAGGCCAGCGGCGGCGTGAACAGCCTGCCGTCGACGGTCCGCTCGTTCCAGGGACTGCTCAAGGGCTACTGCAGTGACGGCGCACCCATGGCCGCCTGACGCCTTTCACGAGCTCATCAGGCCGCGGAGGAATACCGCGGATTGGCGGATTTCCTCCAGGCCGTTCATCCCGTCCTCAATCGATATCCAGCCGTCGAATCCCGCTTCGCGTAGTAGTTCGAAAATCCGCGGATAATTGTTCAACCCGCGCCCGGCAACGCCGTGCACCAGGATCGAAGCGTACCCGGTTCCCTCCTCCGATTGCCTCAGCTCTTCCAGAGCGTGCCCGGGTTTCAGAAATCGATCGCTGGCGTGCATCGTGACCACACGATGCTTCACGTTTTCCAGCAACTCGACAGGATCCTCGCCCGCGACGACGGCATTCGAGGGATCGAACTGCACGCCGAACCACGGCGAATGGATGCTATCGACAATCTCCAGAAACACGTCGCTTTTCTGCGCGAATTCCGGATATTGCCAATAACCGTCCTTGTAGTGATTCTCCATGGCCAGAACGATGCAGAGCGATTCGGCGTAAGGTAGCAGTTCCTCGATGGCGTCGATCACTCGCCGAACTCCTTCGGAGCGCGACACGTCAGGACGGCGCTGGCCGGAAAGCACGCGGCAGAATCCGCCGCCCAGACGCGCGGTTACGTCGATCATCTGGCGCTCCCGGTCGATCTCGCTTCGGCGCACTGCGGGGTCAGGATGAGTAAAGTCCGGCGAGCAGCAAAGCATCGGCATCGTCATGCCGCGGCTCTCGATGGCCTCGCGCACTCGGTCCAGATACGGGCCGTCCAGGCTCGTGAAAAAGCCGGGGTACATCTCGAGCCCGTCCACCCCGAGTCCGGAAGCCATCTCGATCCAGTCGAACACGCTCATGCTTCGATCCACACAGAGCGCGTCCATGTAGCACTTGGGAAAGGCGGCGAGGTTCATGGAAGTCGAAAGAGGCAAAGGTCGAAAGTCGAAAAACCGAAATTCGAAACTCGAAAAGCGAACTCGACAACCGGCAACCGATTCAAAGACAGCTCATGTGACCTTGCCCGTGTCACAGGTTCTTCCTTGCCCAGTCGGCGATCCAGTCGAGCGCCTTCTGAATGTTCTCTACGGAATTGGCAAAGGAGAATCGCAGATACCCCTCGCCGGATGCGCCGAAGGCGGTGCCGGAGAGCGCGGCCACGCTGGCTTCGGTCAGCAGCGCGTCAGCGAGCGCTTTTGAGCTGCGGCCGGTTCCGGTGATGTTCGGGAAGACGTAGAAGGCGCCATGCGGCTGGCGGCAGCGAAAGCCGGGAATCCTGTTCAAGCCTTCTACGATTACGCTGCGCCGGCTCCGGAACTCCTCGCGCATTTCGTCTACGCAACCCTGGTCGCCAAGCAACGCCGTGACGCCGGCGATCTGGGTGAAGCTCGCCGTGCACGAGGTGGCGTTGGTCTGCAACTGGGCGACGTGCTGCGCAAGATCCGGCCGCATGATCCCATAGCCGAGGCGCCAGCCTGTCATGGCGTATGTTTTGGAAAAGCCATCGAGGATGATGGTGCGATCTTTCATTCCGGGGAATTGCGCGATGCTCGTGTGCTCGCCCTCGTAAATCAGCCGGCTGTAAATCTCATCGGAGAGGACGAAGAGATCGCGGCCCGCAAGCGCCCGCGCCAGTTCCGCGACCGATTCGCGCGGCATGATGCCGCCGGTGGGATTATGGGGCGAATTCAGAATCACCAGGCGAGTGCGATTGGTAATCCTGCTGATGATTTCACCGGCGTCCGCGTCGAAGTCGTTCTCCTCGCGGAATCCGTAGGGTACCGGCCGCCCTTCCACGAAGTTGATCATCGACTCGTAGATAGGGAAGCCGGGATTCGGGTAGATCACTTCGTCGTCGCGATCGATGAGCGCCAGGATGACGAAAAACATAATCGGCTTTGCGCCCGGGGTGATGACGACTTCCGAAGGATCAACGTTAATGCCGCGCTGGCGTCCGGCGTCCTCGGCGACAGCTTCGCGCAGCGCCGGTTGCCCGGCAGACGGGCCGTAGTGCGTCCAGCCGTAGCGCAGGGCGTCCACACCGGCTTCGACGATGTGCATGGCCGTGGGAAAGTCAGGCTCGCCAATTTCCAGGTGTACAATTTCGCGGCCGGCGGCTTCGAGCGCCTTGGCGCGTACCAGCACGTCAAACGCGCTCTCGGTCCCGAGCCGACTCATACGCTTTGCCAAGCGAAGCGTTTCCATCGTCGGTACGGTCGTAGCCATGGAGTCTCCTCGCGACGGACGAGCGTTCGTCGCCCCGAGCCCAGGGCCGGTGTGCGCCCTGTTATCCAGATGGCTCTAATATACGCCAAAAAAGCGTCAAACGACACCGCAGCGCAGCGGGGCGCCGCCGGCCGCTTCGCTGCCGGACATTCACGAAACTTCGCAGGCCCGTCATGGACCTGTAATCTCACCCTGTTTACTTGTGGCTTGGGGTAAGAGGGCCCGTGCAGTCGCCCCCGGAATTCCGCGCTTCACCGACGGACGAGCCGTCAGGCTAGTCCCGACATGCTGTCTTCTTTGCCCCAAGATTGGGTTCCGTGTGCCTGTCGTTCCTTGAGAGGGGGATCTCATTCAACGGAGGGTTCATGCGAATCACATTAGGGCTCGATCTGGCACCAACGCGGATCGTCTGGTTGAATTCCAAACGGGCTATCGGAGCCTTGTGGGCGCCGATCGCCGCCTTTCTGCTCGTCCTCATGCTCGTGGCTACCACCGGGCTTGCCCAGTCCGTCAAGGGCAAAGTCGCTGGGCAAGTCGTGGACAGTACCGGACGCGTCCTTCAAGGCGCGCAGGTGGGGCTGCAGCCTGGAGGATTCTCAACGGTTTCAGACGAGGTGGGCAATTTCACCATGGAGAACATCGCGCCGGGAGACTACACCCTGACAGTGACCTACCTCGGGTTCTCTCCATTTACCTCCAAGGTGACAGTGACGGCTGGTCAGGTGGCGCAGGTTAAAGCCGCCATGGCTGTGGCCTCAACGAAAGAGCAAGTCACGGTGGTCGGCACACCGCCCCCGTCGGGTGAGGCCGAGGCGGTCAACGTCGAGCGCACCGCCGACAATATCATCAACGTGATCCCAGCTCAGGTGATCACCAGTCTTCCCAACGCGACCATCGCTGACGCGGCCGGGCGCCTGCCCGGAGTTTCTCTCGAGCGTGACGAGGGCGAGGGAAAGTATATCGACGTGCGCGGTACGGCGCCGGAGCTCACGAACACCACGATCGACGGCATCAACACGCCGTCGCCGGAAGGGACGGTCCGCCAGGTGAAGCTGGACACCATCCCGGCAGACCTGGTGGCTGAGGTCCAGGTCAATAAGACGCTGCAGGCGAATCAGGACGCAGATGGCATCGGCGGTTCGGTCAACCTTGTCACGAAGACGGCGGGCGAGAAGCCTTCGCTCTCTTTCGGAGGCATCGGCGGATACACTCCCATCGAAGATGGACGCCACATGGACCTGTTCAATTTCACCGTAGGCGACCGCTTTGGCGCTGCGAAGCGCCTGGGCACGATTTTCGGGGCCACGTACGATTACAACAGCCGCGGAATCAATGACATCGAACCCTCTCCCGACGCGATACAGAATGCTGATGGCTCGCTGACCCCCACTTTCGATTCCATGGACATCCGCGAGTATGCGTACAACCGCTCGCGTTGGGGTTTCGGGGGCAGCACCGATTACCGGATCAAAGAGGGATCAGTGATCACGCTGCGTTATCTCTATTCGGCCTTCAAGGATTACGGCAACAAGTGGAAGTACACCCTCAACGACGCCAGCGCGCCGGGGTTCAGCACGTCGGAACGCCGGCCAAAATACAGTGTTGGAAACCTCGCTCTGGCTGGCACACACACCACGAATTCATGGCTGATCCACTGGGAGACTTCGGTGGCTCGGTCCGGGCAGCTTGCCTCCGCGGGCAATCCTGGCGCAGATTTCGGACCGATCGGAGCGCTGGGCAATTCGACAGGTTGCGTGTATGACGTGGCCGCCACCACCAACATCTACCTTCCGCAGTGGTCGCCCAGCTGCTTCTCGGGTCCGAACAACATCTATCAGCCTTCAATGTACTCGCTGAGCGACGTGGTCTACTCCTACGGCCTGACCGAACAGCTCAACCTGGGAGCTTCGGCTGACGTGTCCAAGTACTACCACCTGGGCTCACACTTCGCCACCTTCCAGTTCGGCGGCAAGATCCGTAACGCCCACAAGTTTGACGATTCCTATCAGAACACCTATGTTCCCAACGGCACCCTGCTGATGAGCCAGTTCCTCAGCGACTTCACCAACCCCAGCTACTACGGCCGGAACTACACCTTGGGACCCGTGACGGACTGGAACAGCATCACAAGTTTCGTCAACCATAACAACGACCTGTTCACGATGAGTTCAACCATCGGCGGCAACAACATGAATTTCGACATGATCGAGCGAGTCTCGGCCGGATACGCAATGAACACCGTCGATCTGGGCCGCGTCCGCCTGGTCACGGGTATTCGATTCGAAGAGACACAGGTCAACACGTTGAGCTGCAACTGCACGAACCAGATTACCGGACAGGGCCCGGTCAACGTGCCGTTCAGCGGCTCATACTTTGACCCGCTGCCGAGCGCGTCGGCGCGCGTCCGTATTGACGACAATTCCGACATTCGCTTCGTGTACGGCCGTGGTTTGGCGCGTCCCGACCCGGAGTTCCTGACGACGGCGGTCAGTGAGGACATCACGACCCACCCTTACACGTTCGCCATCGGGAATCCCGGACTGAAGCCGGAACACGCCAACAACTTTGACATCCTGTACGAGAAATACTTGAAGTCTTTCGGGATGATCAGCGGCGGCGTTTTCTACAAGAATCTCACCGACCCGATTATCGAGGCCGAAACGCATCCCACCACCGGGCCCTACGCAGGTTACATCGTGCAGGAACCGGGCAACGCCGGCAGCGGCTGGATTGGCGGTTTCGAAGCTGCGTACCAGCAGCATTTCACCACACTTTCTGGCGCCTGGAGCGGGTTAGGTATTATGGCCAATTACCTATACGCCGACTCGAGGGCGATCGGCCTTCAGGGCCGCTCCGATCATCCTCCGCTGCTGCGCACGTCGCCGAGCGTGTGGAACATCGGTCCGACTTACTCTCGCGGCCGACTAACCTTGAACTACGCCATGACGTATAACGGCGCCAGCATCTATCAGTACAACTATCAGGACGGCGCCGCCTACGGCGTACACGGTCCCAACGGCGACAATTATTTCTACCCGCACCTGCAACTCGACGCGCAGGGGAGCGTCCGCGTGCGGGGAGGACTCTCGTTGATGGCGGCGGTGCTGAACATCTCGAACGAAGTGTTCGGCTTCTATAACGGGTCCATCCAGTACATGACGCAACGCGAGTTCTACAAGCCGACTTATGAGATCGGCTTCCGGTGGGACAGCGGCATCGAGAGATAGAGAGCTGAACGGACGGGACAGGGTCTGCAAGGTTCGCTATCGCGAGGATCAGCGTTGCGAGCCCCCAGACGCCTCGGCGGGCGTGATGGCAGGAACTTCGAAGTGGTCCTTCTCCTGCCACGAAGGAGCGGAGGCTTCGGGATCGGCGACACGCACCATTGTGGCCGCCAAGCGGTCTCCATTCTGCACGAACTCCACGTAGTGATAATTCGGAAAACTTGTGTCCTGGTAAAGGTCCCCTGGGCCGCGGGTGATAGCGCGCGGTTTCGCGCCTCCGCCGCCTGATACCAGATATACGATCCCGCTTTGGTAGAAGCGTTCGTAATTGTGGATGTGACCTGCCGACACGATGAAATTCGCGCGTTGTCTTCCAGGCGCCCGGGCGAGGAAATCGGCAAGGGCCTTCTCGTTCGGGCGCCCGTTGTGACTGGCGTCGCCGTCCTTCTGAAAATCCACCACGGGTGGATGGTGGAGATTGAAGAAGACAAACTCGATCGTGGCCGGCAAGTGAACGAGCTGGGCCTGCAACCAGCCGATCTGAGGACTGCCGGGCAGCAGCGGCGAGTTGCTGTCGAGGTTCAGAATGTAGACCGAATTTCCTAGCTGGACCGAATACCATCGCAGTCCACGCAGTTCCGGAAACGCATTCCACCAGTTTTCAAGGCACCTCTGCTCGGTCGATAGTGGATCGGGACCATTGAATTCATGGTTGCCGAGCGCCGGGAAAATCCGCAGGTGACCGTCCCGCCAGATCTGCGTCTCTAACTGGTAATCTGCGTAATCGCCGGCCTCTCCCCCCCGCCACGGCACGTCGCCGCTCAGCAGAACCGCATCCGGTTTCTCTGCTGCCACCTGGTCCACCAGCCAGCGGCGCACTTTGGGATTGGTCGCCGACGTCTCATGAGGATCGGTAAATCGCATGTCTCCGTAAGCGATGATCTTCAAAGGATGGGACAGGCTGGCTTGCGGAATCACGAAGGCGGGTCCCGTCCCGCTCGGACGGAGCGCCACCGTTGGACGTTGTCTCAACCAAAACACGACGACCGCAGTCGCGGCCGCGACGGCCGCGATCAGCGGGATCAGTAGCCGCGTAACGTTACCCTCCGCCTGAAACCGTCCTCCGCTCCCACTCCGGTCTTGGCGCACGATCATGCAACCTCCCTACGCATAATTCTCACTGGGACGCCCGAGCCAGTATACGGGGTGCTGGTCACGTGAGCGTTACAAGGTCAAGGGAATCCCGTCAAGCTCCAGGCGTTGGCGCGATTCTGGGAGGGTTTGATCGTACCGCATCGACCACGACCGCTGGGCCCCCCTTTCAACGATTTCGACGGCGGCCGGCGTGTCGAGGCCGAGGTTGCTTGGGAACGTGCTCTCCAGTATGATACGCGCCTGCCAGAGACCGGTGGGCGGAGACCTCCGATTCGAGAGCGATGACGAAAACGCAGTCGCACATAGAGGAACCTTCTGTGAGGACAGTCTCGAGAAGACTATTTCTTGATGCGAGCACGATGGGTTTAGCGGCTGCGAGGTACCTGATGCGGGGCGGGACAGCGGCTCGAGCCAACCCGCTCGGATTTCCGCTCGGATTCGAGACGTGGCCTTTCCCTGAAACGATCGGCAGTGATTTCGATGGGACGCTACGGCGGAGAGCTGTCACTTCGGATTCTCCGAGCTGAAGGAACACATGGATGAGCGTGTGGCCTTCGCTCACGAGCTTGGTTTGAAGCAGATGATCATTGCGGCGTTTGCGCTGCCCGGTGGTGCTACCATGGCCGACTGGATCGGGGCCGGGGGCGAAGCGAACAAGCCCGGCGAGCGCACAGAAGGCAGGATTACAACTGGGGTTCCACAATCACGATTTCGAATGGCACAAGATCGACGGAAAACTGATTTACGACAAGCTGATGGGCGCGTTCGACCCGGCGGCCGTCAAAATGCAGTTCCAGGTCGAGGCGGTGCGCCTTGGCTACAAGGCTGCGGACTACTTTGAAAAATATCCGGGCCGGTTTCTTTCGATCCACCTGTCGGGCTGGTCCGCTGCGGACCCCGATGGCAAGGAAGTTCCGCTCGGCCAGGGCGTGGTTGACTGGCCGAAGACGTTCACTGCGGCCCGAACCGGCGGGTGAAGAATTACTTCCTCGAGATGGAGTCCGCCAACATGAAAGCGAGTCTCCCGTATCGGCGAGGGCTGAGTTGAGCTGCGTCATCCGGGGACAGGCCTTCAGTGCTGGAGAAATACCACGACTGCAACCGATACTCTAAAGAGCCGGGAAATATGCTTACCTCGACACACCACCATCATAACCACCACAAACGGGGCAGCCGTGTGGCGCACTGGCTTCCTTCCGACCGGAAAACTCTGAATTCCTGGCTCGCCGAGACCAGCGAGAAGGCGGAGAAGAAGGCGGCTCCGCTTCATCCGGCAGTTCGGGAGCTCGAGGAGTTGATCGAAGGCGACCCGGTGTTGCTGATGTACTTCACCCAGATGTTCGAGCAGCAACCGAGTTTCGGTCCGCCGCCGGAAAGCGGCGACATCAAGATAAGCGATTACCACCAGCTACTGAGCATTCTCGATCATGTGTTGACGGTCGCACCTCAATTTAGCGCGGACGGCATGGTGGGGTGCCCGATCAATGCGGTCCTGGATTTTCCCATGATCACGCCGGCCGGCCTGGCCGCGTTCCTCAGCCCGAAATTGAATCGTGTACTCAAGAAGGTGCTGGCGGCCTGGGGGCAGTTTCTCGATTCGCCGGCATCTCTTTACGTTCTGAACGAGACGCCCACCGGCTGGCTGAGTCCGGCCGCCTTGAAGGCTATCAACATGGAAGAATACATTCACGATCCCAAGGCGCCGTTTTACGGTTTCAAGTCGTGGAACGATTTCTTCATCAGGCGGCTCAAGCCGGGAGCCCGGCCCGTGGCCGATCCGCATAACTCCAGATTGATCGTTAGCGCTTGTGAAGCCGCGCCCTTCGCCATCGCCCGGGATGTGAAGGCGCAGGACGCCTTCTGGATTAAGTCGCAGCCTTATTCCTTGAAACAGATGCTCGACGGGCGCTTTGTGGATGAATTCGTTGGCGGCACGGTATACCAGGCGTTTCTGAGCGCCGAGAACTATCACCGCTGGCACAGCCCGGTTTCGGGAACGGTCAAATCGATCCGGCACGTGGAGGGTACTTACTACGCCGAAGCTGCCTCCGAAGGATTCGATCCCCTCGGGCCGACCAACTCTCAGGGCTATATCGCGCACGTGGCCACCCGGGCGCTGGTTTTTATTGAAGCGGACGAGCCTGCGATCGGGCTGCTGTGCTTTGTTGCGGTGGGCATGGTTGAGGTGTCTTCGTGCGTGGCGGCCGTGAAAGAAGGACAGCGCGTGAAGAAAGGCGAGGAGATCGGTTACTTCCAATTCGGGGGGTCCAGTTACTGCCTGGTGTTCCGCCCCGGGGCGATTGCAGAATTCGCTCTGCAGGCCCTTCCCAAGGGAGAAAACGGCGTCAATTCGCCCATCGTCAAAGTGAATTCTTTGCTGGCGATCGCATGAGCGCGAACGGAGCGTCCGCCCGAGGTCCTCTGTCCCGTGACCCAGAGGGCGGCGGGACAGATTCCCCGGCACTTGACTACTTCTCCGTCCCTTTGGGTTCGGTCAGACTGAACCAATTCCCGCAGTTGTCCTTGAACAAAGCCTCGATTCCGTAAAAGCGCTCTTCCGGCGGCGACTTGAACTCCACGCCCTTCGCGGACAGCTCTTCGTAAGTCTTCCGGCAGTCGCCTGTCTGAAACACGCCCGCACCGAGGACGCCCTTCTTCAGCAGCAACTGAAGCGCCGCGACCGATTCCTCGTCGAGAAAGAACGGATTGACGGCCGCTTTCATCAGCACGATCTCGAGGTCGGGCTGGCCTTTGGGGGCGACCGTCAGCCAGCGGAATCCGTTGTCCATCTTCATGTCCGTATGAACGTCGAATCCCAGTTTGTTGACGTAAAACTCCTTGGCTGCATCCTGATCTTCAACAAACAGCGTAGCGTGCGAGAGCCGTTGAATCATGGATCATCTCCTTGCCTGTTTTGATGTACCCGCGAGGTCAGCTTGCCAGATCGGGAGCCGTGTTTCTTCTCCAATCTTGCGGTTGTGTGGGCAAGCCGAACAGTTTCAGGAAGCAGCAGGGCACGCTGGCGAGATACCAGCCAAAAGGTATGTTGAAGATCCGCCGCGTGCGTTGCCGGTATTCCCGCGGCGAACATCCTACCAGATTCCGGAAGCGCCAGCTGAACGATCCCAGGCTTTCATAGCCGAGATCGAAACAGATGTCGGTGGCGGAGTCGGAACCGATTGCCAGGCGGCGCCTGGCTTCGTCGATTCGGAGTCGCGTGAGGAACTCGTGCGGCGTCTCGCGGAAGGCGAGCACGTAAAGACGATGAAAATGCCAGGGCGAAAGGCACGCGGTCCGGGCCGCATCCTCCAGGCGGACGCGCTCACGGTAGCTGGCTGCGAGGAAGTCCTTGGCTCGGCAGAGGCGCCGATAGGTGACGTCGTCGAGCAGTCCGCAAGGGAGAGTGCGCGGTCTCATGGCGGGCAGTATTATAGCGCCACCCTCTTATTCATGCCCTCTGGCGGCTGATTCCAGCCTTGGCATCGAGCATCGCCGCGCGGACGAGATTCTCGATTTGCTCCTTCTGTAGAAGCAGCTCGGCCAAACGAGAGTCATCGCGATTGCGTGCGGCCTGCTCCAAATCCGTCTTGATTCTCGCTATGTCGCGCTGCCACTTCTTCTGTCGCAGCGCCTGTGCCTGACGAAACGCCGAGTCCGGCGTGAGTGGGACTTCGCTCGCGAACTGGCATTCATAGAGCAGACGCTTTTCGGCGTCGCTGAGGGTCTCCTCGAGCGCAGCCACTTCGATCGCTTCGCCGCGCGCGCGGGTTTCCAGAATCGCCTGGAAGATCCGCGAAGCGGCGAGACCCTGAAGCGCTCCGTCTTGCGCCAGGCCCGGCAGAAACTCGTCGGCCAGCTCGGCGTTTTCCACACAGCCGCGCAGCAACTCCTTCTCGGCGGGACTCGCCGCAAGCGATGCCGCCACTCCGCCCGACTCCACTGCTCGCTTGGCGCCGGCCGCCGCGCGCCGAAGCTCATCGCGGAGCAGCCGATCGTCGAGGTGCAGGCGTCCCGCCAACCGGTCAGCCCACTCACTGCGCAGCAGCGGATTGGGCAGCCTGACGATATAGGGCAGAACGGCATTGGCTGCGGCGACTTTGCCTTCCGGAGTCCGCAGATCGTGAGCAGCGGCGGCGCGATCGGCCAGATACTCGAGGTAGCTGGGCGCTCCCTTCAGACGCTCGCCGTATTCGCCTGCGCCTCGCTTACGAATGAACGAGTCGGGGTCGAGCTTGTCCGGGAGGGCCAGGACCCGGCACTCGAACCCCTCGTCGAGCAGCAGCTCGAGCGATCGCTGCGTGGCAGCGACGCCCGCCGAGTCGGGATCGTAATTCACCACCACGCGGCGCGTGCAGCGCGCCAGCAGCCGGACCTGGTTCGGCGTCAGGCTGGTGCCGCATGAGGCCACCACCTGCTCGAATCCGGCGGACGCAACCGCGATGGCGTCCATGTAGCCTTCCACCAGTATGGCTTCGTCGCCTTTGCGGATGGCATTGCCGGCGCCATCGAGGTGATAAAGCACACGGCTCTTGGTATAGATTGGTGTCTCGGGCGAGTTCAGATACTTGGGCTGATCGTCGCCAAGCGCGCGTCCGCCGAAGGCCACCACGGCGCCGCTCTCACGGGCGATCGGGAACATCACGCGGCGGCGGAAACGGTCAAAGCGGTGGCGTCCTTCCGCCTCGGCGTGCACGAGACCGCTCTTTTCCAACATTTCGCCCTTGAACCCCGAGCTTTCCAAGTGACGCAGCAGTGCATGACCGTCACCGGGTGCGTATCCGATGCGAAATCGCGCCACGATCTCATCGGTCAATCCGCGATCAGTGAGATAAGCGCGCGCCGTTCGACCCTCGGCCGTGGCGCCGAGCTGTGTAGCGAAGAATCTCGCAGCACTTTCATGCATCTGCGTCAGCACTTCGCGGTCGCGTGCTGCTGCGTCCGAAACGGGATCCATGGCTCGCGGCTTGATCTTGATCCCGGCCTTCTCCGCCACCCGTTTCAGCGCTTCGGGAAACGAGACGCTCTCAATCATCATCACGAACGTGAAGACGTCGCCACCGACACCGCAGCCAAAGCAGTGGAAAATCTGTTTCTGAGGGTGAACGTTGAATGAGGGCGTCTTTTCCTGGTGAAAGGGGCAGAGGCCTTTGAAATTCACGCCGGCTTTGCGCAGTTGGACATAGTCGCCGACGATCTTGACGATGTCGACCGCGCCACGGATCTCTGCAGCATCAGTCATGGCATTGCCGATTGACGATTGGTGATTGCCGATTGTCCGTAAATCGAAAATCGGCAATCGGCAATCGCAAACAGGCGATCATGGGAGAATGAGTAAGGGCGAGGAAGCCGCTTCCGCCGTACCCTTCCACTTGAACTGGCTGCGCAGGAAATCGAGGAACGCCCGCCCCTTCGGACGTCCATTGGTCCGCGTGGCGCCAAGCTGCGTAAAGAAGATCAATGCGTCGCGCACGGTGCCGTCTCGAAGCGAACTGATGGCCGACCTCGCGGCTTCTTCCTTCCGGTAATTCCCGAGTGCGTCCTTGAGATGCGTGTAGAGTTCGTGCTGCAGTCGATAATCGAGCGGCTTCTCGTAGTAGATGCCGTTGGCGAGTGTCTGATACGACTCCGCGAGCGCCTGCAACGCCGCGATCACATCGCTATCGACCAGCAGCCGCTGCTGCGCGGCGAAATCGCAAATGGCGAAGGCGATCGTGTCCAGCAGGGTCTCGTGCCCGCGAAAGGCCGAGGGCGATACTTTCACATCGCCAAAGGGCAATTGGGACCAGTCGACTTCGCGCCGTTCGTCCTCGTACTGGCGGCTAGCGATCAGGTGAGGACAATCCGAGGGGCAATCGATCGTGACCTCGCGCTCAGTGGCACAGCACACGGCGCAAATCTTCTCCCCTTTGGCCGGGCAGAAGCGATTCGCCTTGCGTTTATGGCAAATAGGACACGTCAAGAGTATTCATCTCCGAAACCGGGCGCGCGGGCGCAAGACGCCCGGCGACACGCTACCTATCAGATGAAAACCGCGGGAAAACGCCGCCGGGCTTCGAGAGTTATTCTACAACATCCGTGGGGTGACCTCAGCGGGACGGCGCCGAGCTCGATGCGCCGGTACGCGCTCCGGTTCTGTTGCTGGCAAGCGCCTTGGGCTTGGTCGATTTCGTGTGTTTTGCCAGGGTGTGGCTGCGGCTGGAACGTCGCGCAGGCGTGGCGGTGGGGACGAATACCGTCAGGCTGGCGCCCGCGACCAGCCGGCTGCCTGAGAGATGATTCCAGTGCCGGATCTGGTAAGGCGTCACGTCAAATCGATCCGCTACAAGCTCCAATGTGTCGCCGGGCCGTACGCGGTATTGCTTCGCGCGCAGGAGATAACGCTCGTGCACTCGAACCAGCGAGGATTGCGTGGATGGGCTGAGCGGAATCACGAGGCGGGCGCCGGGATCGACATCGTGATCGTCCGGGAGCCGATTCGCTCCGGTCAAGCTTGCTTCCGACACATGGAACTTGTGCGCCACAGTCGCCAGCGTCTCGCCGGACTCGACCTTGTAAGCGCGCCACCACTCGCGCCGGTCGGGAGGAATCTCCGCGACGGCCTTCTCGTAGATGTCCCTGGTTCCGGCCGGCAGATTCAGCCGGAAGGTCGGATCGTTCGGCGGGGTCGCCCAAGTCAACATGCTGGGATTCAGCCTCACCAATTCATCCACGGGGTGGTCGATCAGCCCGGCAACCAGCCGCAGGTCGACAGGCTCCGGAACCTCGACGGAATCGGCAGCGAACGGCGGGTCAGCCGGGACTTCAAATCCATAGGCCTGTGGGTCTTTCGCGATCAACGCGATGGCGACGAAAATAGGGACGTAATTCTGGGTCTCGGAAGGAAGCGCGCCGAGTTCGCGGAGTTTCCAGTAGTCGGCGTAGCCGGTCCTCTCGATGGCTTTCTGGACGCCGTTCGGGCTCCAGTCATAGGCAGCCATCGCCAGGAACCAGTCGCCGTACGTATGATACAGGTCCTTCAGGCAGCGCGCCGCGGCCCGGGTGGATTTCACCGGATCCTCGCGCTCGTCTACCCAGCGATTCTTCTTCAGGCCATAAAGCTCGCCAGTTCCGACCATGAACTGCCAGATGCCCTTGGCGCCGGATTTCGAATTCAGCGCATAAGGGCTGAAGGCGCTTTCGCCGGCGGCAAGGTAAATCAGGTCCTCCGGCAGACCCTCCTCCTTCAACGTCTGCTCAATCATGGGGCCGTACATGCTGCGACCCGCCAGGACCCGCTGGATGTAGTGCCGGGCGTGGTTCTGCAGATACGTCAAAGCGCCGCTGACGTAATCGTTCGAGGTCAGAGGCAGGTCGGACTGCACCGCCGCAACCTCGTGCTTCGCCGTTTCGCGGACGTTCGGATCTACCGGAAACGTGAGCCCCGCGAACGATTCGATCGGCGCCGGCTCGTAGGCGTGGGAGCTCATGGCGCTGCCGCGCTGCAGGGCGGAAATCTCCAGGTTGTACGTGTTCTCGACCAGGCGATCGAACTCGCTGTTGAGCCGGTCGTCGCCGCGGATATCGAGCCCGGAAGCGAGCAGCAGACCCAGTGCCTGGTCGAACTTGTCTTTGGCGCCATCCATCTGGTCCGCGTCGTAGTCTTTCAAGCCGTCCTGGTAAAGGTCGTCAGCCTCCTTCAGCAGCTTCGTCACCTGGTCCGAAGGCGGAGGTTGAGTCACGCCGGCTTTGGGCTGAGTTTGGGGTTGATTCTGCGCTGCGATGTTTGCTGGCTGAGGAGATTGGGGCTCTGAAGCGGGATCAGGCGCCGAGGAGGACTGCAGGGGTGGGTCGTCCGGAATCGGTGCGATCGGCGGTGCGGTGGACGCCAGGGCACTCGTCTGCGGAACCGCCTGGCGGCGTTCCGCGCCGCCACAGCCGCCCAACATCAACACGATTGCCAGAGCAAGTGAACTTCGAAATCGAATAAGAACACCCTCAGACGCCTGGTGAGACCGGCGACGCGCCCGGTTCGCTCCGGCCTTCGATCGAGGCGCGCGCGTTTGCAGGCTGGTACCGCAACCTGTCTGTAATATAGACCCAAGGCAAGCTTACTTCGGTAGCAGCAGTGCGGACAAGCGGAAAAGTGTCGCGGGAATGCCGGGGTGCCGCGGCGGCCAGGGCCGGAACCGGCCGGCCGCCCCCGGCCACTGGGCGCTACTTCTTGTAATAATCGGCATTCACGGGTGTGAAGCTCTGCCATTTCTCCGGTAAATCGTCCACCGGGAAGATCGCGCTTACCGGGCAAACCGGAACGCACGCTCCGCAGTCGATGCACTCGACCGGATCGATGTAAAGCTGCGTCACGTCTGCGAAATTGCCTTCATCCTTACGCGGATGGATACAATCGACCGGACAAACGTCGACGCAGGCCGTGTCTTTAGTGCCGATGCAGGGTTCAGCGATCACATAAGCCATGAGAATCCCCTCCTCGAGAGTTCGTCTTGAGTTCCTAAAGATATTCTCCCTGGGGCGAATTCGCGACGACTTAAGTCGCGGCCCATAACCCGGCGGAGCCGCAATCAAAGTGATCAAAAGTCGCCGGCCACAATCAACGGTTGGTTGACAGATTGACAAGTGCTTGTCACTCCCGCCGCAGCGCCGCCATCGGATCGATCTTCGTCGCGCGGCGTGCCGGAAGGTAACTCGCGAGCAGGGCTACCGCGATCAGAACCACGGAGACCCCGATGAAGGTGAGCGGATCTGTGGGCTTAACGCCGAAGAGCAGGCTCGAGAGGTATCGGGTCATGGCCAGCGCGCCCGTAATGCCGAAAGAAACCCCGATCAGCGTGAGCCTGAATCCGTGCCCCATCACGAGTTTCAGCACGTTGCCGCGCTCCGCGCCCAGCGCCATGCGCACGCCGATTTCATGGGTCCGCTCGGAAACGCCGTACGAAATCACGCCGTAGAGTCCGATGGCGCCAAGCAGCAGAGCCAGAACCGCGAACGATCCCAGTAGCTCCAGCTTGAATCGCGAGGGCGCAACCAGCTTTTCGACGACTTCGTCCATGGTTTCGATTCTCTGTACGGGCTGGTTCGGATCGACGCTCGCGACGGTTCGCCGCAACCCGTCTGCCAGAGCCATCGGATCACCTTTCGTCCGCATGACGAAGAACATCACGAGTGTTGGATCCTGCTCGTAGGGAACGTAGATTTCCGGCCAGGGTTCGCGATCCAGGGTGTAGTTCCTTGTGTCCGCGACCACGCCGACCACCTCGCGCCAAGGGCCCTTGGCACCGTCCATGCTGATCTCGCGCCCGACCGGATCACGTCCGGCGAAGGCGCGCCGCACCGCGGATTGATTCAGGATCACCACCTTGCGGGTGTCCGCGGCGTCCTGATCCGTGAAGAAGCGGCCCTCGCGAAGCGGAATGCCGACCGTGCTGAAGTAGTCCGGACTCAAATAGGCCAATGATATCGGCTGCCCGGAGTCCGAAGCCGCTCCGCCGGAGACGAGGACCCCGCTCGTGAGCGCGTTGAACACGCTCACCGGATAGTGGGTCGTGGCCGCTGCGGATTCGACGCCGGGCAGCACGCGAAGATGATCGAGCGCCTCGTGAAAGAAGTTCGCCTGCCGCTGTGGCTGATCGATCAGGGTCACAGGAAGAGTGGCCTCCCCGAGAAGCAGATGGTGCGGATCAAAGCCCAGGTCCACCTGCGTGAGGCGATACACGCTGCGCGCCAGCAGTCCGGCACTTGTCAGCAGAACGAGCGCCAGCGCCGTTTCCGCGATCACCAACAGGCCGCGCAGCCGATGCGTGCCGCGTCCCAGTCCGGCGCGCTCGCCGCCTTCTTTCAGCGCGTCGTTAACGTCGACTCGCGACGCCGAAAGCGCGGGCAGCAATCCAAAGAGAAGCACCGCGCAAGCCGAGATGCCGATCACGAACGCGAGAATCCGCGCGTCAAGTCCAACCTCGGCCGGCAGCTGAGGCGGGATCAATTGAGTCATGGCGCGCACAGCCCAGATTCCGATCAACGTCCCAAGCCCGCTACCCAGAAGTGCGAGCAGCGCGCTTTCCACGAGGAACTGCCTTACCAACCTGCCGCGACGCGCCCCGAGCGCGGCTCGTAGCGCCACCTCTTTCTTTCGGGCCGCAGTCCTCGCCAGCAGCAGATTGGCGAGATTCGCGCAGGCGATCAGCAGCACGAATCCCACCGCGATCAGCAGAATCGTCAGCAGGTGCCCGACGTCACCGGCGAGCAGTTGCCTTAGCGGAACCACTTCCACGTGCCAGCGCGAGCGTGCCTTTTGCCGGCCCGGCGCGAATTGTGTGTCGAGCCGATGCGTCAGCACTTCCAGATCCGCGCGCGCTTTGGCGAGGCTCACTCCCGACTTCAGCCTGCCGATCACGAACAGCATGGGCCAGCTCGCGCTTTGCGGGAGCGAGTTGGAAGCGTCGAGCACCTCGGGCACCCAGAGATCTCCGGGCGGGTACAGCAGGCCTGCCGGCATGACACCGACGACCGTGAACGGCGTTCCGTCAAGGTGGATCGTCTTGTTCAGCACATTCCGGTCGCCGCCGAATTCGCGACGCCAGACTGACGAGCTGAGCAGCACGACCTGATTGTGCCCGGCCCGTGCTTCGGCGTCGCTGAAGCTGCGCCCCAGAATCGGCTGCACGCCGAGCATGCGGAAGAATCCCGGTGTGATCCCGATCACCTCAACGTGCGCCGGTTCACCGATTCCTGTCAGGTTCGCTCCGCGGCTGTAGGAGTTGAAGCCGAGGCCAAATGCGCCGATGGAAGCGAAAACTCCGCTCTGGTCCTGCCACGCCTTGAAATCCGGCGAAATCACCATGCCGTTGCCGTTCAGGTGCAAAGTCGAGACGCTGACGAGTTGCTCCGGATTGTGGTACGGAAGAGGCCGCAGCAGCGCAGCGTCAATCACACTGAAAATCGCGGTGTTGGCGCCGATGCCGAGGGCCAGCGTCATGACGGCGACCGCCGTGAAACCCGGCTTTATGCGCAGCATGCGGACGCCGTACCGGATGTCCTGAGCCAAGGCATCGAGCCACGGCAGGCCGTGGAGGGCGCGGTGTGTCTCACGCAGTTGCGTCACGCCGCCCAGGCGCACGCGTGCGGCGCGGCCAGCTTCCTCCGGAGTCATGCCGTGGCGGATGTTCTCCTCAGTGAGCGAGGCGAGATGCGCGTCGAGCTCCCGCTCGAAGTCTCGATCGATCCGTTTCCGCGCAAGCAACGCACGAACCCGCGAAACCCAAATCCTCAAGGGGTCCATCGCCATACCTCAGACCGGCACTTGTTTCTGTCTCTTGCCACTCGCCATTTCCCACTTGTCACTCATAACGGAGCGCCACCATTGGATCGACTTTCGTAGCCCGGCGCGCGGGGATGTAGCTGGCGGCAAACGCCGCGAAGGCGAGCGTCACGGCAACGCCGATCAGCGTCAGGGGATCTGCAGCAGCGGTGCCGAACAGCAGATTGCGTATTAGAGCGGCCGCTCCTACGGAGCTTAGCA
>JASHQD010000235.1 GCA_030037755.1 Terriglobia bacterium | reverse complement strand
ATAATCCACACTCGGCGTCCGGCCGGAATGGATGGGCCGGCGGCGCAGACAGGGTACTTGAGTGGAGGCGCTACCCGGCGCGACGTGCAGGAAAGGCGGCGGCCCCCCGCGACAGGGACGGGGGCTGTCCCTAAGCTGACAGGGCCGAAAAATTTCTCGAAGAAAATGCTTGACAACTGCGGTACACGGTCCTATATTTAACCTGTCGGTTATTTAACTGACTGGTTTAGCACCGATGCACGATCCGCTCAGCTCGACTTTCGCCGCCCTCGCCGACCCCACGCGCCGCGCCATCCTGGCGCGTCTCGCGATGGGCGAGACCTCGGTCACCGAACTCGCCCGGCCGTTCGAGATGTCCATGCCTGCGGTCTCGAAGCATCTCAAGGTGCTGGAGCGCGCCGGCCTGATCTCGCGCGGGCGGGAGGCCCAATGGCGGCCCTGCCGCCTCGACGCCGGGCCCCTCAAGGATGCCGCCTCCTGGATCGAGGAGTACCGCCGGTTCTGGGCCCCTTACGTGGACGCTCTCGAACGTCATCTCGACCGGATGTTTCCGCCAACACCCAGGAGCAAGAAGGCAAGCAAAAGGCAACGCGGCCCCAACCGCCAACCTAAGAAAGGAGAAACGAAATGAAAATCAAAGTGACCAGCGTGTACGTGGACGATCAGGACAAGGCCCTGCGCTTCTATACCGAAGTGCTGGGCTTCGTGAAAAAGACCGACTTCAGCCAGGGGCCGTATCGCTGGCTCACGGTGGCGCCGGCCGAGGATCCGGACGGCGTTGAGCTGCAACTGGCCCTGAACAACAACCCCGCAGCCAAAGCGTATCAGGAGGCGCTGTTTCAACAGAGCCAGCCCGCGATCATGTTCTTCACCGACGACCTCAACGGCGACTACGAGCGCATCAAGGGCCGCGGGGCCGAATTCACCATGCCGCCAACGGACGTGACGGCATCCAAGATCGCCATGCTGAACGACACCTGCGGCAACCGCATTCAACTCACCCAGCTGGCGCGCTGGCAGGGCTGACGCTCAACGGAACGGCAAGACAAGGAGAAGGCATATGACGGCACTCGAACAGTACACCCCAGGTCCGGCGAGCGGGACGCATATACGGAAGGAGGGCGAGCAATGGACGCTCATTCTCGTCCGGGAACTGCGCCACCCGCCGGAAAAAGTCTGGCAGGCGCTCACCGATCCGGCGCATCTGCGCGAGTGGGCGCCCTTCGACGCCGATGGGAGCCTGGACACGGCGGGCGCCACCGTCAAGCTCACCGCGGTGAACGCGGCCCGGCCGTACGTTTCCGAAACAACGGTCACGCGAGCCGACGCGCCCCGGTTGCTGGAGTACAACTGGGGCGGCGGCAATGTCCGGTGGGAACTCGAACCGTTCGCTGACGGCACCCGCCTGACGCTGTGGGCCGACATCAATCGCCGCTTCATCGCCATGGGCGCGGCCGGCTGGCACATTTGCATCGACGTTCTCGATCACCTTCTCAGCGGAACTCCGCTCGGGCGCTGGGCGGGCGGCGAGGTGAAGAAGTTCGGCGGCTGGCGACGGCTGACCATGGAATACGCGAAACTGTTCAATGTTCCAACACCTCCGATACCACCCCAGGCGGCTGAAGAGTGATGAATCGAGGAGGATGGTACGATGCGCCAACCACGTTCTGCGATGAATGGCGGACTCTGGACCCTGCAGGTGTTGTGGGGAGTCTTCTTCAGCTTCACCGGCTTCGGAAAGGTCCTTTGTCTTAACCAGGCCGTGTGGAAGGAAACGCTGCCTCGCGTGCCCTGGTTTTCCGCCATACCACAGGGCTTGTTCGTCTTCATCGGGGCGTGCGAATTCCTGGGAGGCGCCGGCCTGATCCTGCCGGCAATGACCAGAGTCAGACCGAAGCTCACACCGCTGGCTGCCCTGGGCCTGGCGCTGGTCATGATCCTCGCGGCTGGATTTCACATCGCGCGGGGCGAGTACAATTTTTTCCTGCCTGGCAATCTCGTGTTGGGAGGGGTCGCCGCGTTCATCGCGTATGAACGGTGGTTTGCAAGGCCCATCGCGCCAACGCCGCTCAACATTCTCCGCCTGGTGAAAGGGCTCGCCGTTCTGGGCGCGCTGGCCTTCGCCGGTTTCTTCCCGGTCTGGTACCAGGTGACACACGCTCGCTAACGGAGGGGATCGTATCGGCGTGGCTTTCGGTTTGGCCGCGCGGGAGGCAGCAGGACTTCGATCGGGACTCTGTGGAATAATCACTCCCGATGGAATACTCAGCGGATTCCGGAAGCGTGCTTGGTCCCTACGCAGCAGCACTCAAAGCGGCACTCTTGCAGCCCTTTCTCCGATTGAACTTTGCCACGCTCTGGGTGCGGGATCAGGAGCGGAGCCGGCGCTTCTTCGTCGACAAGCTCAATTTCGAGGCGATTGTAGACGTCCAGAGTCCCGAGGGAGGCCGGTGGATCGTTGTCGCGCCGCCGGCTGCCGGTTGGCTGCCTGAAACAGCCGGCGCGAGCCTGCCCGGGATCGCCCTGTGTGTTCCACCCGGAGAATCCGCGGAGCGCCAACGCATCGGCCAAAGCACCGGATTCAGTTTTCTCACCGAAGACGTGCGGAGCTTGTTCGAAGAATGGTCGAGGCGCGGAGTCCATTTCCCGCTCCCACCGATGGAACCGGCCTGGGGGAGCGGACAGGCGCGGTACGCAGTTTTTGAAGACGTGGACGGCAACAGTTTTTCTGTGATTGAGTTCGACGAGGCGACGCGCCGGCTGGAAGCGGAGCGCCGGGCCCAGGCGGCGAAATTGGAAGCGGAGCGCCAGGCTACGCGCGACCTGGCCATCGCCAAGCAAGTCCAGGCGCGCCTTTTTCCGCAACGCCAGCCGCTCGTTCGAACGCTTGCCTACGCGGGGAGTTGCCACCCCGCCCGGATCGTCGGCGGAGACTATTACGACTTCCTCGATCTCGGCAGCCGAAGGCTCGGCCTGGTCGTAGCGGACATCGCGGGCAAGGGCATCGGAGCCGCTCTGCTCATGGCGAATCTCCAGGCAGCTCTGCGCAGCCAGTGCGCCACGGCCTGGGAGGAACCCGAACGATTTCTGCGGTCGGTAAATCGATTGCTTCATGAGAACACGGCCGCGGAGGACTACGCTACCCTCTTCTTCGCCGAATACGACGATGCCACCCGTAAGCTGCGCTACTCGAATTGCGGGCATCCGCCTGCCCTGCTCTTACGCGGCGACGACGGCTTGGAACGGCTCGGCGCAACCTGCACGGTGGTGGGCTTGTTCGAGAAATGGGATTGCGCGATGGAAGAGCGCGAACTGGCTCCAGGCGACGCTGTCCTGCTTTACACGGATGGTGTTACGGAAGCTTCGAACGACGAGGGAGAGGAATTTGGCGAAGAGCGGTTGCTCCAGGCCGCGCGGCAACATCGTGAGCTGTCCCCGCCGGAGCTGCTGGCGGCAGTTGTGGATCAGGCTCGAGGATTCAGCCCCGATGAACAGGCCGACGACGTAACGCTGATTGTCGCCAAATGCAAATGAGGAAGCGGCGCCGCTAGAGCGATCCGGCCGCCCTCTCCATCGCATGGAACGCCGCGGCAGCGGCGGCGGAACCACTCTCCGCTCCAGGCGCCGGATTGGCTTTCTCCCAGTTTTCGCGAGACACGGGCTCGACAGGCTCGAGCTTCTTTCCGGCCAGCGACTGATTCGCGGCCGCCAGGTCCTTGGCGACAAACGCGTCGAAATCATGCGCCACGTCGCCAAGCTCTCGATTCAGTGAATCGATTCTGGCCACCTGATAATCTCCGGGCCGGCCCTCGTAGAAAACAAAATCGCCGTACAGTTCGGTGGTGTATTCGCGGAGCCGCAATTCGCCGGTGATGGCGCCGCCTTCCTTGGTGGCCACGATCTTCTTGCGAATATCGTCGGTGCGGCCGGAAAGCGCGGCCAGTTGCGCGCGCAGCGGATCGCCTTGCGGAAGCTTGGCCGCGCGCTGGTTGAGAGCGTCGCGCACGCTGTTGATGCGGGCCACCTGATAGCTCATATCGTCGAGCACCGCCGAGACGCGCTTGACGGCGTCGAGTTGCAGCTTGCGATCATCCGCCGAATAAGTGGCACGAGGATCGAGGCCGACGTCGAGTTTCTCGGTGTAGACGTCGGAACCGCGCGTCATCTTGATCGTGTAAGTGCCCGGCAGGACGCGGGCGCCGATGCTGGCCTCAAAGGCGATGGAAACGGCCGGCGGAACGCGCGGTGGTTTCAGGCGCATATCCCATTGCACCCGGCTGAGACCGCGCCGGGCGTTGGCGGGCAGGGTCTCGAGCAACTTGCCGTCCGGATCGAACACCTGAATCGTCATCTTGCCGAAGATGTGGCGCTTCGCCTGATAGTAGGTGATCAGCGCCGCGTCCGGCGGGTTCGAGCCCACGAACACGGCATTGCCGTTCGACCAGCCTCCGGACGCCATCAATCGCTGCTCGGTCGGCCGGCCCGCGATGAACCCCGCCTGCTCGGAGAGCACGGAGGGGGTGAGCTGGCGCAACGGCGTGATGTCATCGACGATCCAGATACCGCGGCCGTGCGTGGCAATCACCAGGTCGGAAGTCCGCGGGTGCACCACCAGATCGCGCACCGGGACGCTCGGGAATTCGCCGCCTTTGTACTGCGCCCATTGTTTGCCGCTATCGAGCGAAATCCAGAGGCCGAACTCGGTGCCGAGGAACAGGAGATTCGGCGCCACGTTGTCTTCCCGGATCACGTGCGCGAATCCGCGGACGCCGCTCTCCGGACCCACCAGGCGCGTCCAGGTCTTGCCGTAATCGGTGGTCTTGTAAACGTAGGGGTCCATATCGCCGAAACTGTGGCGGTCAAAGGCGGCGTACGCCGTGGCGGGATCGAAACGGCTGGCTTCCACCCACGAGACCCAGGAGAATCGCGGCAGATTCGGCACATTGCTGACGATATTGTTCCAGGTCTTGCCGCCGTCGCGCGTGAGCTGCAGATTGCCATCGTCGGTGCCCACCCATATCGTCTGGCCGTCGCGCGGCGACTCGCTGATCGAATAGATGGTGCAGTGAGTTTCGGCGTCGGAGTTATCCACCGTGACGCCGCCCGATTCCTCCTGCTTCTCCTTCTCGGGATCATTGGTGGTGAGATCGGGCGAGATGCGATCCCAAGTCTGGCCGTGATCATGCGAGCGGAACAGGAACTGCGCGCCGATGTAAACCGTGCCGGGCTCGTTCGGACTCATGTGGATGGGGGTGTTCCAATTGAGGCGCAGCTTGCCCTCGCCGTAGTTGGGCAACGGCTTAATGCTGCGCGATTCCAGCGTGTCCTGGTTGATGCGCGTAATCTCGCCGCCCTGGGTTTCCACGTAGGCGTAATGGGGATCGGCGGTGTCAGCGAACGCCCAGAACCCGTCGCCCCCGCTGAGGTTCTCCCAGCGGCCGTTGGTGATTCCGCCCGGGTAGGCGGAATCGCCGCGCCAGACGCTGTTATCCTGCAGCCCGCCGTAAACGTGATACGGGTCGGCCATGTCGACGCTGACGTGATAGAACTGCGAGATCGGCAGATTGTCGGCTTTCCACCAGTTATTGCCGCTGTCGTAAGAGTACCAGACGCCGCCGTCGTCGCCGGTGATAACGTGGTTGGAATTCCGCGGATCGACCCAGACGTCGTGAAAGTCTCCGTGCGCGCCGCCGGAGATTCCGCTGAAGCTGCGGCCGCCGTCGGTGCTCAGGATGAGGCCGCCATCGGGCTTGTAGACCTTGTTCTCATTCTTCGGATCGACGATCAGGTTGGCGAAATAGAACGGACGCCAGACCATCATCTGGCTGTTATCGCGACGATGCCACGTTGCGCCGGCGTCGTCAGAACGATAGAGCGCGCTCGAGGTGCACTCGACCAGCGCATAGACCACTTTGGAATTCGAGGGCGCGACGGCGACGGCAACGCGGCCCCAAGGCTTCGCCGGCAGGCCGCTCTTCTCGTCCATGCTCGTCCACGTCGCGCCGCCGTCAGTGGTCTTGAAGAATCCGCTGCCGCTTGCCGCCGTCGGACCGTCGCCGCCGGAGCGGAATGTCCAACCCTTGCGCCGGAAGTCCCACATGCCGGCGTAAATCACGTTGGGATCGTCCGGGGTCATGGAGATCATCGAGCAGCCGGTGGAGAGATTCGCGCCCTTCAGGATCCTGTTCCACGTCTTGCCGCCGTTCGTGGTCTTATAAAGCCCGCGATCGTCGCTGTCACTCCAGAGCCTACCCGGTACGCAGGCGTACACCGTGTTCGAATCCTTTGGATCGACCAGGATCCTGGCGATTCGCTCCGAATCCTTCAGCCCCATGTTGGTCCAGTTGTCGCCACCGTCTGTCGATTTGTAGATGCCATCGCCGATTGAGGTGCTGTTGCGCGTCCAGGCCTCGCCGGTGCCCACCCAGATCGTCTTGGGATTCGAGGGATCGATGGTGATGGCGCCGATCGACTGCGCCGGCTCCTTATCGAATACCGGCTTGTAGGTGGTGCCGCCATTGACGGACTTCCACACCCCGCCGCTCGCCGCCCCGACGTAAATCGTCAGACGATCCTTCTCCCAAACGCCCTCGAGCGACGTGACACGCCCACTCATGGTGGCGGAGCCGATGTTTCGCGCTCCGAGGCCGGAGATCGTGTCGGAATCGAATTTCACTTCCTGGGCTGCGGCGGATCCGTAGAGAGAGATTGAGGCGAGCACCGCCAGGATCATCGTGAAACGAGCGGCTGATTTGTGCATGGGAAAAGCGCCCCCTGTGTAGAATTGCCGATTTTCGATTTTCAGCCTTCAGCTTTCAGCCGTCAGCGTTCAGCTTCGGTTGTCAGCTGGCTTTCAGCTTCTGCCAAAACGCGGTTAACATCCGCTTCAACTCGATCACCTGCGCAGATAGCGCCTCATAACGCGATGCATCAAGCATCTTCAGATCCCGGGCGAGCAGAAGATGAAATTCCAGCTCACTCGCCGAACCCATGGCGATCTGAATGAACCGGGCAAGTTCCGCGGCCCCCATCCGGCCGCAACCCTCGGCGATGTTCGCTGCGACCGAAGCCGCCGCGCGCCGCGTCTGGGTTGTCAGTCCATACAACTCGTCCTTCGGAAATCCTCTGGTAGCTTCGTAGACGTCAAGCGTCAGCTTGTACGCCTTTTCCCAAACCTTCAGATTCCTGAAATCTCTCAATTTCGTATCATCGGCCGCGTGCTGAAAGCTGACGGCCAAAGGTTGATTGCTGAAGGCTGACAGCCGAAGGCCGACAGCTAACCCCTAATGCTTGACGGGCATCGCGAACATCGAATCATCCAGCGGCACATTAAACTCTACCTTCTCGACCGTGAGCTTCTGCCGGTCGGGATTGCCTTTCTGGCCGGACTCGATGGCGAAAGGCTCATAGATGCCATCAACCTTCTCGTAATCGCCGAAGTAGGTTTCGCCTTCCTGCATGGCGCCGCGGATCATGGTCTGCGATTCCATCTTGATTTCCATGAGGGAATCGGTATCGAGGTAAATCGTCCGGATGTCGCCATTTTTGAGCGTCAGTTTGATCTTGTAGCAATCCGTGCCTTCCACGTCGTCGTGGCCCACGAGCTCAGCTTTGTGACCCTTTCCGGCGTAGTCCACCAGTGGGCCGTCGATATCGGCTTCCTCGACCAGGCCCTTCATGTCGTCTTCGGAGAGAAGTTCGGCGTCGCGCCGGCCCTCGAACGGATTCAATTGCCAGCCGGTCTTGCCGTCGTACGACTGCACCATCGCCATGCCTTGCAGGATGAACTCCTGCCGCATCTTGTCCGGCCGCTTGTTGATCTGGACGATGGTGGCTTCGAACATTCCGCCGCGAAGTTTCAGGGTGATGCGCTGGGTCTGGACGGATTTCAGCTTGTCCATGCCGCCCCGCGCTTGCACCCACTTGGCCACGATGTCGTCCACGGTTTGCGCGCGCGCGCCAATCGGCAGCAGGATCGCGGTCGCGAGAAGGGTGAGAATTTTCCGGGACATATGCGTTTGCTCCTTGAACAGAGTGCGCCCTTTGAGCTGGCTCACGAGCTTGGCTCCGGGATGGCGCCGTTGGACATGGGCAGTTCTTGAGGCGGTAGTGTACACCCGGCGTAAGGCTTTGGGAACGGGTGAATTCAACGTCCGGGCCCCGGAACGACTAGCGTTTCACGATTCCTGCGCCCTCTTCAATCGTGATGAACTGGTTCGCATCGACATTGCTGACGCGATCCAGCTGGCCGCTGAGCCAGCGCACTTCCACCAGGTCGGCTTTGCTCGTGGCGCCCAGGCCGAAATGTTGCCGCAGATCGCTCTGCGAAAGATAACTCGATCCGCTGAGCACTTCACGAATCTGCCGGCGTCCGGCAGCTTCGACCGTCACACGGGCGCCGATCGCGGAGCGATTCGACTTCGTGCCCACGCACTTCACGTTCAGCCAATGATTCCCGCTCGAGTTGACGTTCTGGAGCAGCGATGGCGGCTCGCTCATGTTGAAGATGAGCGCGTCCACGTTTCCGTCGTTATTGAAATCGCCGAAGGCACAGCCGCGGCTCGAATGATGCTCCAGAACCGCCGGGCCGCACAGGTCTGAGACCTCTTCGAAAGTGCCGTTCTGGAGATTGCGGTATACCACGCGCTGGGTGCGGTAGGGGTAATCCTTGTACACCTTCTCAACCTCGGGATAGACGGTGCCCGTCACCTCGAACAGGTCGAGCCAGCCGTCGTTGTCGAGGTCCACGAA
>JASHQD010000234.1 GCA_030037755.1 Terriglobia bacterium | reverse complement strand
ATGGCGCGAGTATGAGTCGCGATGGAGAGTCGGCGTAGGCGACGACCGCAAGCTCACCCAACCACGCTGGAACGGAGAGCCGCTGAGCGGCGCGCGCATCCTGGTCTATGCCGAGCAGGGTTTCGGCGACACCCTCCAGTTCGTGCGCTACGTCCCGCTGGTCGCGGCCCTGGGTGGACAAGTTGTGCTGGAGGTGCAGCCTCCGCTGCGCCGGTTGCTGGAGGGTATCGCAGGAGCGGTCCAGGTGATCAGCCGCGGGGAAAGATTGCCCGATTGCGCCTGGCAGTGCCCGCTGCTCAGCTTGCCGATGGTTTTCTCCACCGAAATGAAAACAATTCCCGCGAAGACGCCCTACCTTTTCGCCGAGCCGCCGCTGGCGAAGGCGTGGCGCGATCGATTGGCGACACCTGCGCCCCGCGTTGGAATCGTCTGGGGCGGCAACCCCGGCCACCATCGCGATCGGTTGCGTTCTGTTCCGCTCGACCTGCTCGTCCCGCTGACGGAGATCCCCGGTGTGACCTTCTACTCGCTGCAGGTCGGCGCCGGGAGCGAGTCTTCGCGCGAAGTACCGCTCGGCGCGCGTCTGATCGACCTCGCTCCCGAGATCAAGGACTTCGCCGATACGGCCGCGATCGTCGCCAACCTCGATCTGGTAATCTCGATCGACAGCGCAGTGGCACATCTGGCGGGGGCCATGGGCAAGCCGGTATGGATTCTTCTGAACAAGGGCTGTGACTGGCGGTGGTTCCTGAACCGCAAGGACAGCCCCTGGTACCCGGGCGCGCGCCTGTTCCGGCAAACGAAATCGGGCGAGTGGAAGGATGTGGTTGATGGCGTGGGCGACGCACTTCGGCAGGCCGAGGCGCTCGCCTGTTCCGATACCGCTCGGTGAGCGGCCACCAACGTCCTCGGCAGGAACCGTCGCCATTCCGTCGCAGTAGCCTGGGTTTGCAGACCCGTAGCATTTTACATTGCGCGATACGTCCTGTCGCGCCCTGGATATCGACCTTGCGCCCTGCTGCCCAACATGCGCTCGTCATCAGCCTCACGATTGCTGCAGTGCTCGGTGCCGCGCCAGGCGGAGGACGACTGGCGAAAGGTCAGACGTCGCGGTTAGCCGGGCAAACATCTGCAAGCGAGAACGACAGCCTCCCGGCTTCCGGTATCCCTCTCGGTTTCACGCCTGCAAGCTTTCCTGACGAACGCCGCTTGGAACAACGCTACCTCAAGCTGCCGCAGCCCAGGCACTGCGGCCGATACCTGCGCCAGTTAACCCTTGAACCGCACGTGGCCGGCACGCCCGGCGATCGTCGCGTGAGCGAATATATCGCAGACGAGTTCCGCGCCGACGGTCTTGAGACTGAAACCGTGGAGTACAAGGTGCTGCTCTCGTATCCGAAGAGCGTGGCGCTCGAACTGACCGAGCCCGAGCACGTGACGCTTGCGCATCCCGAGCCTCCCATCCGCGGCGACAAAGCGACGTACGTGGAAGATCACTACGCGCACATCCCGTGGAACGCCTACTCGCCGTCGGCGGATATTACGGCTCCCGTGGTCTACGCGAACTACGGCACCAGCGAAGATTACGATCGACTGGAGTCGCTCGGAGTGAGCGTCCGCGGACGCGTCGTGCTGATGCGCTATTTCCACGGTTATCGCGGCGGCAAGAGCCTGGAAGCCGAAAAACAGGGAGTGGCCGGCGTGCTCGTCTATTCCGATCCGGCCGAGGATGGCGCGAGCCAGGGCCGCGTTTATCCCAAGGGTCCCTGGGGACCACTCGCCCACTTCCAGCGCGGCGCCGTGGTGTACGACTTCATGGTTCCCGGCGATCCGCTCACGCCCGGCTGGGCTTCGACCGAGGGCGCGCGGCGCATTCCCGAGTCCGAATCGAAGATACTTCCCAAGATTCCGATGATGCCGCTTTCGGCCGCCGACGCCGGGGAGATTCTCAGCCGGCTCGCCGGTCCTGCAGTGCCCAAAACGTGGCAGGGCGCTCTTCCATTCCCCTATCACATTGGAGACGGCACGGCGCGCGTCCACCTGCGCCTCGAGATGGAAAATCGCGTAACGCCCATCTGGGACGTGATCGGCAAAATCCGCGGCCGGGACGAGCCCGATAAGCTGGTGATCCTCGGCAATCATCACGACGCCTGGGTCTACGGCGCCGTCGATCCGGCAAGCGGCACCGCGACCATGCTCGAGACCGCGCGCGCGTTCGGCACACTGCTCCGCGAGGGATTCCGTCCGCGGCGGACGCTCGTCTTCGGAAGCTGGGACGCTGAGGAGTACACGCTGACGGGATCGACGGAGTGGGGCGAGCAGTACGAGGACGATCTCAAGAAGAATGCCGTCGCCTGCCTCAACGTCGATTCGGCAACCAGCGGCCGCAACCTCTCGGTGAGCCTCGTGCCCTCGCTGCTGCGCGCGACCATCGAAGCGGCTCGAAACGTCAGCGACCCTGCCAGCGGGCAGTCGCTTTACGATCGATGGGCATCGGAGAACGGGGCGCTGAATATCCGGAGCTATGCCGTGCCCGGGGCCGGAGCGGGTGGCGTGCCGTTCGGAATCCTGGGCGGCGGCTCGGACTTCATGGTCTTCCTCCAGCACGACGGCGTGCCGTCGGCCGATCTGTCGTTCGACGGGCCGTACGGCGTCTATCACTCGCTCTATGACGATTTCGACTGGATGAAGAAGTTCGGCGATCCCGGTTTCCAGTATCACGCCGCCATGAGCCGCCTCTGGGGATTGCTGGCTTTGCGCCTCGCGGACGCCGATGTGGAGCCTCTCGACTACGCCGCCTACGGCAGCGAAACCGAGGCCTACTTGAATAGCCTCAAGGCCCTGGCGCCGGCCGGCTTTTCGGCCAGCGAGATCGATCCGCTGATCGAGCGCTCGCGGCGCTGGCATGAAGCTGCGGCTGCGGTCACCGCGCGGCTGGACGCCTGGCGCACGTCCGCAGCCGGCGCCGATCCGGCCGCCGCCGGGCACATCAATGACTGCCTGATGGATGAGGAGCGTGCTTTACTCGAGCCTGAAGGGATCCCCGGCCGGCCGTGGTTCCGGCACATGGTGTATGCGCCGCTGCCGAGCTATGACGCCGAAACCTTACCCGGACTGCGCGAGGCTCTGGCCGCGCACGATATGGATCGCGCGCGGGACCAGGCGGCGAAGCTCGGCGCAGCGCTCGATCGCGCGACCAATGCGTGCAAGTTGAACTGAGGCAAGCAGGCCCTAGAGTGTGTGTGAGAACTTGCAGCTTTGCCGCAGGCGCACACACAGACTCTGATGCGGCGTCGGCTGCTCAAGGTCGGCGCTCACAGAGCGCCGCTACAGGCGCCGCTACAGCTGCTGGAGTGCTGCCGCCCGAGCCGCGCGTTTCGCGCCGTAAAGGCGAGCGTCGACCTCGGCGATATCCTGAAGGGCGTCCTGTCCGATCCGGTGAACGTAGAGCCCCAGACTGAGGGAGATTCCAAGTTCAGTCGAGCGGTCCCACTCGGTCATCTTTTCGCGAATCCTGGCCACAACGGCATTCGCGCCCGACTCATCCGTCTCCGAAAGCACCAGAAGAAACTCGTCGCCGCCGTAGCGGACCACAAAATCCGATCCCCGCACGCATGACTTCAGAATGGCCGCGGTCTCGGCCAGCACCTCGTCGCCCACCACATGCCCGTAGCGGTCGTTGACGAGCTTGAATTGATCGATATCGCACATCGCCAGCGTCAAGGGACGTCGATTGCGCTGGGCGCGGGCGATCTCGCCTTGCAGCAAACCGGGAAGAAATCTGCGATTCAAGACGTGCGTGACCGGATCGATCATTCCCGCCGAATGTTCGGATTCCGCCAGCAGACGTTCCTCAATCACCAGCGAGGTCAGTTTGCGAATTTCAAGCTCGCGGCGGACAAGATAAAGCGCCAGCAGGATAATCAGGATCAGAAAAACGAACAGCACCGGCGGCGGAATCCTGATTTCGACGGCTTCCTGTCCCCAAAAGCTCGACCGGAAAAAAAGGCTGGCGGCCCCGGCCACAAGTACCATGATCGCCAGTACGCTGACCGCGGCCGCCAGGCGGTTGCGCGCATCCAGCCGTGCGAGTTCCACCTTGAGCCGGCCCTGCCAGCTCAGTCTCGCCGCCGCATCCTTTTTGCCGCGCTCCATTTGAATCGTGCGAGTCAGAAGTCAGAAAATCAGAACATCGGCTCAGGCACCGATCTTTTCGGCCACCGTTTTGGCCTGCGTGAAAAGCAGCAGATAATCGGGGCCGCCGGCCTTCGAGTCTGTGCCGGACATGTTGAATCCGCCGAAAGGATGCCCGCCGACCATCGCGCCCGTACACTTGCGATTCAGATAAAGATTGCCGACGTGAAATGTCTCGGCAGCTTTGTCGAGCTTTTGACGGTTCTTCGTGTACACGGCGCCCGTGAGACCGTACTCCGTGTTGTTGGCGATCTCGAGAGCCTCGTCAAAGTCCTTCGCTTTGATCACTGCCAGCACGGGGCCGAAAATCTCTTCCTGTGCGAGGCGGGCCTTGGGCGCGACATCGGCAATGACGGTCGGAGCAATGAAGTGCCCGGCGCTGGAAGTCGTACGGCCGCCGGTCAGCACACGCCCCTCCTGCTTGCCGGTTTCGATGTAGTCCATGATCGACTTCTCCGCACCCGCATTGATGACGGGGCCCATATCGATGCCGGGATCTGCGGGGACGCCGACCTTGATGGTTTCGACGCGCTGCTTCAGCTTGTCGAGAAAGGCGTCGTACACCTTCTCAACCACAATGGCGCGCGAGCACGCCGAGCACTTCTGTCCCTGGAATCCAAAGGCGGCAGACGTTACGCCGTCGGCCGCGAGATCAAGGTCCGTTTCGCTGTCGACAACAATCGAATCTTTGCCGCCCATTTCAGCGACCACGCGCTTCACCCAGATCTGGCCCCGCTGCGGCTTTGCCGCGAGTTCATTGATGTGCAAGCCCACTTCTTTTGATCCCGTGAAGGCTACATATCGTGTGCGGGGATGCGCAACGAGATAATCGCCGACCGTCGAACCGGAGCCCGGCAGAAAGTTCACCACACCGGGCGGCATTCCCGCTTGCTCGAGCACCTCGAAAAACTTATAGGCGATCACAGGCGAGTCGCTGGAAGGCTTCAGGACCACGGTGTTCCCGGAAACGATGGACGCGGTTGTCATGCCGGTCAGAATCGCCATGGGGAAATTCCAGGGAGGAATCACGATCCCGACGCCGAGCGGGATGTAACGCAAATAGTTTTTCTCTCCCGGCACCGGAGCCAGAGGCGCGGGGCGCTCCAATCTCAGCATTTCACGCGCATAGTATTCGCAAAAATCGATCGCCTCAGCGGTATCAGCGTCCGCTTCCGACCATGACTTGCCGACTTCAAAAACCATCCAGGCACTGTAATAATACTTGTTCTCGCGCACGGTCCGCGCGGCGTCCACGAGCACTTGCACGCGACGCTCGATGGGCGTCCGGCTCCACGTCTTGAAGGCCTCCTCGGCCGTGCGAATCGCGCGTTCCGCAAGTTCACGAGTCGCCTTGGAAAAAGTCCCGACCACTTGATTCTTTTCCGCCGGATTGTAAGAGATCAGCCGGTCTCCAGTGTGGATACGTTCGCCGCCAATCACGATGTCATAATCGCGGCCGAGTTCACCCCGCACCTTTTCCACGGCTTCGGCCATTTTTCGCTGATGTTCGGGATTCGTCTTGAACTGCGATAGCGGCTCGTTCTTAAAATCAGAAAGTCCCATGTAAACCCTCCACTATTCATAATACCATTGACGCGCGGCCCTGCCGACCGTGGAATCTGGATGAGAAATGAGGAAAAAAGTACCTATGCAGCAAGCACTTAGCGCACCCTGATGCAGTACCAGTCAAGTCATACAGCAAGACCCTTATCAGCCGATGGAAAACACTTGACTCCGTTATCTCTCTCGGTATACCCTAACTGTGGGTTTTATGCGCGATGAAGACCTGGACTCTCCGTGCTGCTTCTGATGGAGAGTCGTTTAATAAGTGCAGGGGGATTCTCCGAAAGATTGGCGCCGCTGCTCAGCTTGAGTAATCGCGCGGGTGGCCGATCTAAAGGGGGGTTCATGAAGGCTCCAGCCCTTGTAGCGTTAGGCGCCGTCTCACTCTGGGCGGCGGGTTCGACTGCAGTTCCTGCGGACGCCAGCACGGTTCCTTCACCGGCGCACACCGCTCGGATTGCAACCATGGTCAGCACAGAGCTTAGCTCGCTGGCTGTCATCTCTTCCTCATCCCATCCCACAGCGGGAACCCAGCTATTCGAAGTCGCGGATTCCACGTCCGAGGCAAGGCGTGACTCCTGCGGCGACGGATTGCCCGATATCATCAGGGGCTCGGGAGGCGGAGGCTCCAAGCATCGGCACTCGGCGCCGACGACGAAGCGGCCTTGCCGGCCCTCGACGGCTCCAGCCTCTCCTGGCCTTCTTTCATTCGATTCCTCCAGTGATGTGCCTCCGTGCTCCGGCGATGGCCGACAGCCGGAAACCAGGCCCACAGGCGGAGACAACGGAAAGAAAAGGCACTCGCCGGCGGATCAACGTTCCTGCCAGCCCCAGCCACGACAGGCTTCAGTCGATGCCTCAGGACTCAATGTACTCGGCATGACTCTGATCCCGTTCGGAACTGGCGTCTCACTCGACAATCCTGATACCGATTCTCCCCAACCGGGAGGCGGCTCCGGCGGCAAGCACCGCCACTCTCCACCGAGCAAACGGCCTCCGGGTCTTCCGCCCAGCAGGACGCCGCCCGGACTCAGCGGTTTGCAACTCGGCTGAACGTCAGGCTTGATCTTTGGATCGTCCCGGAAGGGGGACGCGCTCGTGCGGCGTCCTCCCGCGGTTCGATCACATCTTTAAATCGGGACAGGAAGGCAGCTTCTTCAGGAGGCTACTGCGCGGACTGCGCGGCCTTGCGTGCGAAAAGGCCGAAACCCTTCTGGTTCGCGGCTTTCTCCACGGCGGACAGCACTTCACGGCCCGAGCTCCGGTCCCCGGCTCCGATCTCAACGGCGCCCAGAGCCACCCCGGCCTCGAAAGCACGATCCGTAAATCCCAGCTTTTCAGCTTCCGCACGCGCGGCCGTCAGAGATGAAGCCGCCTCGCGAGCCCCTTCGATTCCGCCGCTTGCAGCCACAACGCGCGCGGAGACGATCTGGGCATCGAGGCGCGTCGGGAGGCTATGGGCCTTGTCGGCCAGCGTGCTCGCTTGCGCGGCCGCCTTCCTGGCTTCGGCAGGATTGCGCAACTCCAGATACACGCGAGCGAGCGTGACGCTGGCCGCGGCCTCGTCGACCGGCTGATCTTCGCGGCGCGCCTCATCGATCGCGGCGGGCAATCTCGACAGGGCCTGATCGGCGTGTCCTTCGTCGATGGACACCTGCGCGAGTTCCACTGCCGCCTCGGCCGCCGCGCCCTGCTCGCCAAGCTCCTGGCGGATGCTGAGGGCTTCGGCGTAGTTGCGTTCCGCCTCCGCCAGATCCCCCTGCATGTAGGCTACGTCTCCGAGTCCCGCGAGAGCGGTGGCGCGCTGGCTCCGGGTTCCGAGTTCCCCGGCGAGATCGAGGGCCTTCTGGTAGCGGGTCCGGGCGCCCGCCAGATCGCCCTGACTCAACAGCACCAGGCCGATGTTGAGAAGCCCGAGCGTCTGGCCGCCTTTATCGCCGATTTCAGCGAACTTGGCGCTGGAAGCCTCATACATGCGGAGCGCGGCCCCGAGATCGCCTTCGTCGTAGAAGATGTTGGCCTGGTTGTTCAAGGCGTTGCCGATGCCGTTCTGGTCCCCGACTTCGCGGAAACTCGTCAGCGCCTGGTCGTACATCTTTTTGGCGCCGTCCAGATCCCCCTGCTGCCATTTCAGGAGCGCCAGCTCGTTTAATGACGCTGCCACTCCGCCCTGATCCCCTGTGGCGCGGCGAATCTGAAGCCCCTGCTCGTCTTTCTGACGGGCGCCTGCCAGGTCGCCCTGGTCGCGCAACACGCCCGCCGTCACTTCCAAAGCTTCGGCCACACTCGATCGATCTCCATCTGACTCGAATGCGTCCTGGGCGTCCTTGAGCGTCGGGAGCGCTTGTTGCGGCTGGCCGAGCTTCCATTGAGCCGTACCGAGCGCGAGTTGCGCCTGCGCGGCCAGCAGCCTCTCGCCCAGCGATTGCGCGCGCTCAACCGCCTTCGACGCGCTCAACCCCTCGCGTTTGAAATCCGAAACGGACTCAGCCCAATTGGCTTCGGCCAGATCGATCCGCGCGTCCTGCCCGCCCGGGGGCGGGAGTTGCCGCAGCGCGGCGAGCGTCGCTTGCACCTCTGCGCCTTTGCCGGCCATCGACTCGCAGTCTACGAGGTCGATCCCGTAATCGAGGTTGTCGGGGAATAGCCCGAAAAGCGTTCGGTAAACCTCAACACCCTGGTCCCATTGATTCGAAATGAAACGGTACCGCCCCTCGATGACCAGGCGTTCTTCCCGATTCAGGCTGCCCGAAAGATCAAATGCCTTCTTGGCTTCCTCTTCGGCTTTGCCGTCATAGCCAAGGCCGGAATAAGCCGCCGCCAGAGCCGAGTGCGCAAGCGGGAATTGCGGATCGGCCGCCACCGCGTCCTCGAGCGCGTCCCGGGCCCGGAGCAAATCGAATACCCGGAGCCTCGCCAAGCCGCCGGCGTAAAGCTTTGCAACTTCAGGGCTCGAGGGCAGTTCGGCTCGAACGGCCGCCGATTCTGCGGCGGGAACGTCGCCGACGCCAATGGCGTTCCGCAACTGGGTTCCGACGTGGGAAACCAGATCAAACAGTCCCGACTCGGTTCCAGTCCCGGCGAAGGCCAGAGTAACGCCTTGGCGCGCGTCTTGCAGGCGCAGGTCCAGGCGGATCTTTCCGCCGTCATCCGGCCCGAGATCGGTAAACGAACCCAACACGACGTAATCCGTCCCCAAGGCGGTCCGGACGCGGCTCAGAGTGTCGGGAGCCAGGCTGTCGGACTCACCGAGCGGCACATCCAGCTTCAATCGCGCGATGTTCTCGCCGGGAATCGTACGCAATTGCGCGCCCGCCCCCAATTCAGAGGTAAGCATCTCGGAAAGCGCCGTCGAAAGCCAGGCGGCATCGCTGCGACCGCTCAGGTTTTTCAAGCCAAGAACAGCCACTGCGGGACGCCGGCGGAGGGCCGTTACAGCCAGAGAAGGATTTCCGTCCTCGCCGGATACCCGCCGGCTCCGCGCATAATAAGCGATCGCTCCCGCCGCCACGGCGAGCGCCAGCAGGGCTGCCGAAACCTGAGCCAAGGTCAGGTTTCCCAACACCTTGGCCGGGGTCTCAGTCTCTTCTTCCTCCTCGACAATGACCGTCGATTTGGTCCGCTCCCGGACAATCAGTTCCGGGATTTCTTCCCACCGCTCACGAACGGCTGCAATAAAGCGGTAACCACGGCGCGGCAGCGTTTCAATGAAGGGCTTTTCATCAACACCCTGACCTAAGGCCTTGCGCAGCGCAGAGATGTTTTGAGTGAGGTTATTCTCCTCGACGATCGTATCCGGCCAGACCTTCTTCATCAGGTCATCTTTTTCAAGAATGTGTCCGGCAGCCTCAACTAATACCAGCAGAGTGTCGAAAGCTTTAGGTGTGAGGGGGACGGCGCTCGCGCCACGAAAAAGAAGCCGGTCTGTGACGTCAATTCGGAACGGGCCGAATTCGTAGAAGTGCTTGGTAGCCTGTAGGTTAATCGCGTTCATGCAAGATTCACAAATTTTTCAGCGTTCTCTAATTACGCCCAAACATGCCGCGCGCTATCTTCGGACCGTTGATAGGCGGTTCTGAGGCGCGCGAATGTCCGGTTACCTAGCCACCGTGCTGATTTTAGCGAAAGCAGCCGGGCAGCGCAATGTCGAGGGTTTATCAAAGAAGGTAATGCGCCAGCCGTAGACCCTCGGCGTAGGTTCCGCCCCATAGGAGACCTCATGACGACGAAACGAAAGAAGAAGACGACGATCATTACTGAGACCGACCGGCTGCTGATTCTGAACAGGCGGAGCGGTGCCGTGGAAGGCTGGTGCGAAGACCTGGAAGGCCTGGTCGGGATGGTCCGGCCGAGCCGGGCGGAGGGGCTGTCGGCTTTCCGTCTGGGATCGGTCTACGGCTCACTGGACCCGAACCGGCTGGAACGCAACCAGGACGGGCTGCTTCAAGTCTGCCTGGACTCACTTTTGAAACCGGCCTGAGTTTATCAGGCCTTCGCGCGTGGAGGGGGCTCCGCCAAACCGGTGCTGCCTTTCGTAAAGATTCAGTCTTGCGAGGCGGGCGTTGTAATCCCGGCATCAACGCGAGACAACGGCTCCAGAAAATGCGGATCTTCGAGCTCCGCCCAACCCGGCTCATGCCGGTCAGAACCAGCTAAAGAGGAGAAAGTACATGTCCATCGGTCAACGAATCCGTGATCTTCGCGAAAAGAAAGGCTTGTCGCAGGGCGATATCGAAAGGCAGACCGGAATGCTTCGCGGGTACATCTCGCGCGTGGAGCACGGTCATACCGTTCCTTCGGTCGAAACGTTGCAGCGGTTTGCTGCGGCGCTCGACGTTCCTATGTATCGCCTCTTCTACACAGCGGGAGAGGATCCCGCGCCGCCGGCTGCTTCCGGAGGCCGTCCGAGCACTCTCGAAGAGATCGCCCAGAATGGCGGCACCGAGGGCTCCGAGGCTCGCTTTCTGTTGCAGATCAAGGGTCTGGTCGGCCACATGATCGAGTCGGACCGCGCTTTCTTGCTCGATTGCGCCCGCAAGCTTGCCAGCCGATAGGGGGTGTTGGCCCTGCCGCGCGCCCGGACATTCCGAAGGGGGGAGTCCGGACGCGCGCAAGCTCGCCAGCCAATAGGGGTCTGGCTGTGTCGGCGCCCGGACAGTCCGAAGGGGGGAGTCCGGGCGCCTGCATCTCGGGGCCTCATCGGGTGCGCAACTTCAACAGGCGGCGTCCTGCCTCATCCAAGGTGGCGTCGGTCTTCGAGAAGCAGAAGCGCACTTGCTGCCTGCCGAGCGCCGGATCGCGGTAAAAGCTGCTTCCGGGTACCACCGCCACACCGACTTCGCTGACAAGATAGCGGGCGAACTGCACATCATCCGGGAATCCGAAGCCCGAAATATCGGTCATGACGTAGTAGGCGCCGCGCGGCTTGTAGCAGGCGAAACCGGCGGATTCGAGCGCGGCCAGCATCCGGTCGCGACGCGTCTGGTAATCGGCGGCAAGCTGCCGGTAGTAGTCCTCCGGCATCCGAAGCGCGGTGACGCCGGCTTCCTGCAGCGGCGCCGCAGCCCCCACCGTCAGAAAATCGTGCATCTTGC
>JASHQD010000233.1 GCA_030037755.1 Terriglobia bacterium | reverse complement strand
TGGCACTACCCCCTCATCTTCCTGGGCGGCTACAACGGCGGGACGCCGGGGTGGTATAGTGCCCTCTGCTTCACCGCCATGGTGATCGGCATCGCGACGGTGTTCGCCTGGATGCGTCTCAAGTCGGGCAGCGTGTGGACCGGAATGCTGCTGCACGCCAGTCACAACCTGTTCATCCAAGGTGTTTTCGACCCGCTCACCCAGGACACCGCAATGACGAAGTACGTTCGCGGTGAGTTCGGCGTGGCCCTAGCCGTAATCGGCCTGCTGACGGGTTATCTGTTCTGGCGCAGGCGAGGGGGCCTGCCGCCAGCAGTCGAGGGTGTCACACCGCCGGTCTCCGGCTCGGAAGGAATGATCGCGCCTGGTCAGCCCGGGTGACGTGGCTGGAGCCAGAAGAGTTGATCCTATGGTGTGATCGCGCTCGTCGCCGCCTAACAGCGCTCGAGATTGCCCATACCTCGTGAGGGTGATAGACTCCGCCTGTCAGCCAATTCCAGGTAGAAGCTACCGAAATCCACACCGAGGGGACATGCGATTACGAGGTGCCTTCGGATTCACACTGGCCCTTCTTGGGCTCTCCACCGTTTTGATTCTTGGTCAGCAGCACGGTGCAACTCACAGTCGTGGCCCGGCCAAAAACACCACGCAAACGGCCCTGAGTCAGTTGTGCAGTCAGCCCAATTATCCGGGCGGACAAACTGCAATCGACTCCGTTTGCGGCTCGGCAGGTTCAGGCGGTGCCGAGGCCGCGCAGAGCACGGCGAAGAATAACTTCTGCGCTTCCGGGCCCGCCAATCCCATCACGATATCGGATATGGTGGCTCGCCAGAACCAAGTCCAGGCCGCCAAGAAACATTCCTTTCGGTAACCCGGATATTCATCCCTTGACGACCACACCAGGACCGGCAACGGATCGTGCACCTCTGGTAGCAAATGGGCGAGGGCACGGAAATGGCGCTCAGTGGGTTTGTGAAGGTCGCTCGCCAGGAGGGTGCGGAGAGCGTAGACTGCGGCCGGAATGTCCCAAATGATCCCGCGTACCACGACATTCACATTTCGATTGTCCAGAATCCCGGCGATGCCGGATGTTCGGGCGTAGTGGTTGAGATGATTCCGCATCACCGGCCGACTGCCTGGACACCGGACCTTCTCAACGAAGTTGGCACGGCCAGGTTACCCGTTCGCATGACGGGACAGCTAATGTTTGACTCGAGCCACACGCCTTGCATGACGGGAAGCCCGGTCAGATCATCGTCTGCCAGCGATCCGGCGCGGGCATCGCTCTGGGAAATCCACCCCATCTACAAATTTGAGGTTTGCCCACAGGGCGACTGTACCTCGGACACCGGATGGGTGCCGTTGGAAGCATGGAAGAGGCCATGATGAGGACGCGGCCCCCATGCCACTGCACTGATGGGCTGCGTCCTCGGCTATTCTTCGGAGGCCCTGAAACTGAGGCACAACGCCGCGTCACAGGCGTGGCCTGGAGGATGCGACCCGCCTCTCCCGTTTCCAGCCCTGTGATGACCGTCACTGCGACTATCACCGACGGAAAATACCTTCTGAGGCAACAAACTTAGTGCTCACCGGGGCATCGCAATGACTACCTTATTACCGACATCCGCAAAGTCGGTGCCCCGATCTTCAAAAACTGAAAGTGGGATTTCTCCGGCCGCTGCTGGCACACCCGCGAGTCACCGATACACAACAACTGTACAGTCTCATTCGAGCTTTGGATTCTCACGACTCCTGCGACGCCAACATTGCAGCGACCAGCCGAGGCACAACGAAGGTTGTTAAGTACGTTGTTGCCGCGCTCGCCGTTATGTTCAATGGTTCGTAGAGAACATCGTCGGGCACTGAAGCCACTGTGAACGGGAACATGGATGGCTCTCGGGGCGTAAAGATCCGTTCTGCATCGCGCGCGGAGTCCTTTTCGGGATCAAATTCGGTGTTGCCCAGGGCCGCCTGATATAGACGAGCTTGGCACATGATCATTCGCCACAGGACAGGCCTAGTCCGTGGAGTGAAGCCATAAAAGGCATTACCGAGAAGTCCGAGCGTTTGCTGCTGCCTTTCGTTCGAAAGACCGGATCTAAACAGCGCCCGGTAGCTATCCCGAAACTCATTGATTGGCACGAGCGCGATGGAGTCGATCGCCGACGGCGATGATCGAAGAAGGAAAGGGCGTGCTTCGTCGAAGCGGTCCGGCGTGATCCCCTGCCACCAGTAGCGTGCCGGATCCTCCACCCGCTTGCGGCGCCAGTTAGGCACCCGAGGTGAGTATGGGATCGGAGGCGAAGTCGATGCAATCGCCCCCTCATTCAGAAACACTTCGAGCGCAGCGTCCAGGAACGCCAGCCTCAGCCTGGAGGATCTATCGAGAAGGGATTGGCTGCGCCGGGCCGCATAGGAAACAGCCCGCGCAACGTAAAGTGGAGCAGCAAATCCATACAGCACCTCAATGATTGTCGCAGAGTCCGACCCCATCCATCCGCTGTTGGGGTAGCCAGGTGCGGAATGCTCGAGCTGGCGCCACGTTGCGGGCATCGTCAGGGACTCGAGTACATCGAGAGCACGCCTAATTGCCTCGACCGGAAACTCGATCTGGGTCGAGTACGGGCGCGGGTACTGTCGTTGCGTGGGCCGGAGATAGGGTGCGGCGGCCTCCAGAATCTGCTCAGCGACCTTGCTAATTCCATTCGTTGTTGACGCCGCAACGGTGTCTGCGAGCGTTGGTGATACGGCGGCCACTTCGACCGCGGAGATGTTGTGCCACACGGGCAAAATCACGCGGTTTTCGATGACGTCGCGCGCCACTAATCCGGCGAGTTCTCTCTGTGGCCACCGCTTGCTGAAGAATGCGGGGCTTAGGACGACAACACCAAAGCGCGATTGAGCCAGACCTTCGTCGATCTTCGCGCGAAGGCTGTCGCCGACTTTCAATTGCGTTTCGTCAAACCACACTCGTAGCCCGCTCGCCTCGAGTTGTTGTGCGAGTGGACGAGCGACTGAAGCCTTGTCCTCGCTCGCATGACTTATGAACACATCCCATAACATGGCAGATCGTCTCTCGACGGTCAGTCGTGTGGTGCTCGATATCAGTCCAACAACGGAGTTGCCTTTTTCGAGTGCCTCCACGATGTGCAGCTCGGCTTCTCTCGTCGTTTTAGGCCATTTCCGGCGTGGCCCAGTTCACGCGCTACCTGCTCTGTGTAGCTGTGAGCGCGCTCACGAGATGCCGGCGGCCCAAGGGCACACTGGGGTTAGGCTTCAGAAGCCAGGTCCCGCGATTGCCTTAACCTAGGTGCGAGCAGCTATATTACGACGAGTGTGGTCATTGGTGGTGAGAGGACCATCATTCCGATTCGCCGGAAGGACCAACCGAAGAGTCAGAAGTTGTGAATTCTCGCAAAGACTCAGTCGGACGAAACCGACCGGGAAGAAGACTGGCAATTGTCTCACCCGTTCCTTCAGACGCTGCGAGGCGCAACGACCAAAGTCGATCACCCGCCCAAAAACCCCACGAACCAGGCTATTAGCAAGTCCCAGATTCAACGCAACGAATCATTCGGCCGAGAGCCTGTACGAAATGAAATGGTTTCGGGCGTGCCAATTATCGGACGAACCCCTTAAACCGAAGGTGTCCCCATCGATTGTTCGGCCTCTCGATTCTTCAACACAAGGCGATTTTCCAACACTTATCGTTACTACCTCTCAGCGGCCCGACTTCCGAGTGGCCGACGAGCCGGACTACGACCGACGCACGTTTACCGCCGGCGTGCTGGGCCCGTTAAACGAGAATTAGAACCAGTGCAGCCGCCATGCTTCGCGCTAACGCCATCCTGCCAACCGTCGCCCTCACGAAGAATCTCCAGGTCAGTATTCAGCCCGCAGCGCGCAACCGCTTCGCAAAGCCCTCGGCGCTCTGGGCGGTGCGTAGCAGGGGCGAGCGCGGCGCAATCCCGAGGCACACGGGAATGACAGTTCTTGGTGATGGCATCTTGACGGACTTTACTGCGCTCTTTTCTTTGACCGTCACGGTTACCGTAAATGCGGTTACAGGCATCAACGCGACGTCCAGGCGAAACCGCGCCGCGATATCCTGCATGAACGCGGCATAGCAACTGTCGTCAGCGAAATACAGGTTTTCCCTTCGCGGTGATGAATCCTAGTGTTAACGCGGTGGGTATGGCCTCGCTTTCGGCTCCGGCCGCCGGCCACAGAGTCCACTAGCGTCCATCAGCGTCCGGCAACCTCCATCGACGCGCTTTTGCCCTGAAAAGAGCGCTGTCAAGGCAAAGTAAGAAGTTCCTATTCTGAGCAAAGTGGGAAGTTCCGCTTTGCTTTGGGGGGCGGCTGACCGAAGGAGCCCGTAGGGCGACTGAGGTTAGCCGCCCCCCAAAAAGTGCA
>JASHQD010000232.1 GCA_030037755.1 Terriglobia bacterium | reverse complement strand
AGAAGGCGCAACGGACAACGGACCACTGACAACGGACAAGATTAGAGCTTCAAAGACTTCAAGTATTTTCGAAAAGGCTTGCCTAAATCATCCCGCTTCAGAGCCAGCTCAACGGTTGCCTGCAGGAATCCCAGCTTGTCGCCGGCATCGTAGCGCTTGCCTTCAAAGACGTATCCGTAGATCGACTCGTGCGCGAGCAGCCGCTTGAGGGCGTCGGTGAGCTGGATCTCGCCGCCGGCGCCGCGTCCGGTGGCAGCAAGCTCGCGAAAGATTCCCGGCGTGAGGATGTATCGCCCGATAATCGCCAGGTTCGAGGGCGCGACTTCGGGCGCGGGCTTCTCGACCATGTCTTCGACCTTGTAAAGCCGTCCGGGGCACAGCTTGTCGGCTACAGGAGTCGCCCTGATGATTCCGTAGCTGGAAATGGCGCTGCGCTCCACCTTCTGGATGGCCACCACGCTGCTGCCGTAGCGCTCGTAGACGTTGATCATCTGCCGGATGCAGGGTTCCTCGCTGTCGACAATATCGTCTGATAGGAGGACCGCGAAGGGCTCGTCGCCCACGAGGTCGCGCGCCGTCAGGATGGCGTGGCCGAGCCCCAGGGCTTCCTTCTGCCGGACGTAGCTCATCTCCAGCATGCCGGCAATGGAGCGCATCTGCTCGCGCAGGGCCTCCTTGCCGCGGCCGGCAAGCTGGTGCTCGAGCTCGAACGAGACGTCGAAGTGGTCCTCGATGGCGTTCTTGCCGCGGCCCGTCACGAAGATGACCATGGGCAGCCCTGACGCGGCCACTTCCTCGGCGGCGTATTGCACCAGGGGCTTGTCCACAACGGGCAGCATTTCCTTGGGTTGCGCCTTCGTAGCCGGCAAAAATCGGGTGCCCAGACCGGCTACGGGCAGGACTGCTTTGCGAATAGTCATGAGTCGCTTCCAGTAGTTGCTTTGCGGCGATTTGCTCTCGGCGGGCGAGAGAATGTCAGTTTAGCCTCGCGGCGCGAGATTGCGCAATGGAAGATTGCAGGGAAACGCGGTAAACAGTACTCGTGCGCGCAATACAGCGACTGGTAAATCCGCCACGCTGCTATCGGAGGTATTTGATCAGAATGACTTCGTTGTGGGCTTCGTTGTAAACGAGTTCGTCGGCCATTGCTTGGGCCAGAAGGATTCCAAATCCGCCGGGACGCAAGCCCATGACTGCCCGGACTTTGTGGTGACTGGCGGGGTCGTTCGGCGGGTTGTTGATCGCAGAATGGGTCAAGGTGGAGGCATCGAAACCAGCGCCAGGATCGGCAATCCGATAAAGGATCATGCGGGGCGTACGCACGCAGGCAACGCGCACGCGGCGGTCAGGATTGAGCTTGCCGCCCCATTCCACGGCGTTCAGCACCAGCTCATGCACCGCCTTGCTGAGCGCCTCGCTCAAGTCTGGCGGCAGGTCCGATCGAGCGGCTGCGAGCAGGCTCTCGCTGCGCTCCGCAGCCTCAAAGGTGCAAGGCACCAGCAACTCGATCCAGTCCGGACGCCGCGAAACGACTTCAATCGGGGGACCGTCGGCGCCGAGGTCCAGCACTTCGCGCACCAACTCCAGCAGGACGTGCATCGCGATGGGCTTGGTGATGTAGCGGCAGGGTTGAGCGGTGACGGCGCGTAAGACCTCGTCCGTTCCGTTGCCGGTCATGACGATGGTGCGGGGCGGGTGCGGAAGCGCGCGGAAGCGATCCAGTATCGCGGGACCGTCGACCTTCGAGAGGCTGCTATCGAGCAGGACGAGGTCGAATTGGCCGGAACTGACGCGGTCCAACGCCAAGGCGCCGTCAGCGACACACTCGGTGGCAAAGCCTTCACCATCGAGGGCTTTGCACACCAGATCCCTTAGCGCCAGATCGTCGTCGACTACCAGAATCCTTGCCAAATCACACCGTCAGCCCGGACCGGTCCCTCAGGGCGAAGTTATACTATATCGTAAACAGAAGTCCAAGGCTAACCCTCCCTGCCGGCAAGGAACACCGGCCTGCGAAAGCCGCCTTCAGGCTACATCGGCCCGGGTCAGGCCAAAGTTGAGCCGAAATAGTATAAACAGGTTAGGTTCCCAATTAAGATCGGTTATGAGACTGCCGAGCCGCCCGCTTTCAGTTAGCATGGTCACCTGTTGCTGATGTAGCGCCGCCCTTCAGGGCGGCATGCTGGTAGCGCTGGCCATCAGGCCAGCATCACCGGCGCCGGTTGGCGCCATCGGGCCCAAGACCAAACGAGATCGATGAACACCCCCTCTAGCTCGTCGAGAACAGGCACGTGGCTGCTGATTCTCGGACTCGCGCTGGTGGTGAACAGCGCGTACGTGGCGGCGTTCAGCAGCCCCAGCATCTTCTACGTCGGCAACGACCTGGTCCATCCCTTCCTCGGTGTCCTCGTCGGGATTCTGTTTGGGATATTCGCGTTTCGCCACCGTAAATCCTTTCGGGGCGGAACCGCGTTGGCTTCCCTGACCCTGCTCGGCGCGGCGGGTGTATGCGGGCTATACCTGGCCGTCGCAGGCATGACGCGACCGCATAGCGTCGCACTGTACGTGCACGTCGCGTGCATGATCGCGGGGCTCGCGCTCTTGCTGGTGCACCTGTGGAGAAGATCGGTCGAAGGTCGAAAGCCGGAGGTCGAAAGTCGAAACTCGAAAATCGAGACTCCAAACGCGAAACTCGGTGAGGCCTCGACTGTGGACCTTCGAGTTTCGGCTTTCGTCTTGAGGCTCACCGCCGCCGTTATGCTGGGCTCGCTCGCCCTCTACGGCGTCGCCGCCGGATACCAACACTTCTTCCCCAATCCGTACTACATCATCCGCAATCCTGCATCCGCGCCGCTGACAATGGAGCAGGAAGGCGCGGGCGCGAATAGCCTGATGTTTCCGAGCTCGGCGCGCA
>JASHQD010000231.1 GCA_030037755.1 Terriglobia bacterium | reverse complement strand
AGGCGCGCGCACGATGCGCCGGCCGATTCGCGTCCGGCGTGAAATGCCGTCAGGCCGGAGACTACAATCACGAAACCGAAGAGAATCGCCAGCCTGGCTGCTCTCGTGTTCATTCAAACTCCTTGAGCCGCAAGATTCGCCCCAGATTATGGTCGGCAATGTCCCATGCTAGACCCTTTTGGAGCGGGGCTCAAGGGCCGCAACCGGGAAGCCGGCATAAACCCCGAAGATTCGAGAGAGCGAGGTTGGACGTGCGAGCATCGGCAACGCTGTTTGGTGTTTTGAGCTGTCTTTTCAAGCGAGGCCTACAAGCCTTGCCTAGACCGAGAAGTCAGGGGCCCGGGCTGTCTTGGCGCGTCCATCGAGTGGCTTTGGGCGCATTATGGCGTTTTTCAAGTTTCTCATGAATTACTTCATGCAAATATCTGAAAATACTAACTATAGCCTAGGCCGAGGGCGCCTGACGGCTCAAAATCCCAAATGGCTTTGGTAAGGCCTTTTTTGCCACTTTTTCGCGAACCCGCGCTGATTCTACGAGACTTAGTGGCTTTGGCAGCCCATTTTTTAGGATCTTTTTTTCGGGTTTCGGCTTCCCTTCGTCGAAAAATTTGCAGAATTCCCGCATAAAATGCGGGTTTGCTGCATGTGGACGGCATGCGCGCAATGTGCGCAATTTGCGCTGCCCCGATTCGGGGATTCTTGTATCCTGCTGATATCCCACAACTTGGAATGGCTTTGGCGGGCACTCTTGAACGCTCCCCTTGAAGAGGCCGGCGCGACAAGGCATTGCGCCGCGTTCCCGCCGGGGTCTCGGGTGGTTGTTCGAGGCAAGCCATCTAGCCCAGCTCGCAGGCGCCGTGGCGTGACTCGCGGACTCAGACATTGCCAAGCGAACATCGTAAACCTGCGGGCGCCTGGCCGGCCAGGAAGCCGGGCACAGGCAAGATCCTTAGGCCAACATCAAACCCGGGCTAAGGTAGCGCACCTTACAGAGAATTGCAGTGACACAGGTCACGTTACAATATTGACGGGCTTGAATTTAACCGGAAAGTTGAGAGCGGTCGCGACGGCGTGAAGAATGACGTCGTGGCCATGCGCGACGATCAAGTGCCTCGGGCCGTGCCCGGGCTGCTGGTCTGGGACCGAACGTACCCGCGACGCCAGCGGCTGCACTCCTCTCAGGTTCCGTAGAGCCAGCCCCAATTATCCTTCGTTCGGGCCTTCGAGTAGAGTTTCCCCGTCGTCACCAGTACGGCGCGCGACGTGACGACGTTGGCGAGCGTCACCAAAGGTGGAATGAACCGGCCATTCGGCAGTGTTTCGGCGGCGCCAAACAGGTTCGCGTCGACGCAAATTGTGGCGTCAAAGCCCATCACCACCAGGTACCAGTGCTGCCAGGCAAAATCTCGAAAGGCTTTCTCCCTGCCTCCCATGTGGTGCCTCGGTACGACGACCTCCAGCCTGCCATCGAAGCGACCGACGTCGGGCAGCAACTCTGCCAGCACCGGCTTATCCTCGAACATCGACAAGATGCAGAGATCGCACTTGCGTCTTCGGCCGGCGTCGAGCACGGACCGGATATGATCGAGGCAGCGCCGGCCCTCGAACATCTCGCCCATACCGTCATCCCACTCCGACATGTGGATCAAAATGATTCCCGGCCGCCGGGCGATCACAAACTGCTCCACCGTCACACCGAGCCGGTGAGGAGCCGTCCCCACGCCTGTCGCACTGTTGCTCGGATCGTAGTTTCCCGGCAGCGCCGTTTGATTGAACTGGGCAGCTTCCAAGGTACCGAGCGGCCCGAAATCGATCTCATCGGCGTGTTTAGGGAGGCCGGGATAAGTGGCCAGCAGGTAAAGAAGGGCTTCTTTGTACTTCTTTACCTTCGCCTGCGGCAGGTTTTGCAAGGCCTGGCGAACCTGTTTCACGGTCCCGCGACTATCGTTCAGAATGTCGATCAGAGGCCTCAAAGAGCTTGTCTTGAAGCGTTCGAAGTTTCGGTTGGCGGCCCTAACGCGCTTCATGAATTTGTCAACTCTCGCATACGCGGCCATTCTTTCCCCTCTTCTCCGGCCCAACCTGAGATCGGTCTGTCTTGCCGTTCGCAGTATACCCCGCGGCGACGCTAGCGACGGTCACACAGGGCGGGCCGAGGCTTGACACTGCGGAAGAGGCGATCTTGCGACCCGCTGTGAACTGAGTCTATGCTGTAGGCTCCGCGGAGGCAGCGGCAGGGCACGTTTATCGCGATCGCCTCGTTTTTGCGTTGCGCGCCCGTCCTGATAAGGAGCCACTGGCATGTCGAGCGCGAGCCGGCGGATGATCCGTAGATTGTGAAGAAAGCAAGATGGCAATCGACCGTCTGATGCGCGCTGTGGAGCTTCATCCCGAATCCGCGGTGACTCACCGGCAGTTGGGAGAGGCGCACGAGCAACTCGGCGACCTGGCGGCAGCGGCGGCGTGCTACCAGCGCGCCCTTTCCCTCAAAGCCGATTCCGCACACATCCACTGCTGTCTGGCTCGCGTGCTCTATCGTGGCGGCGTCCTTCAGCCCGCCGCCGAGCTATACCAGCGCGCGCTAAAGCTCGATCCCAACAATCATCAAATCTACAACGACCTTGGACTGGTGCTGACGGATCTGGGCAACTTCGGCGCCGCCACGGAAGCTTTCCGGCGGGCGCTCATCCTCAAGCGAGACTCCGCGCAAGTCCGCGCCAGCCTGGGATACCTTTTCGAGCGCAAGGGCGATCTGATTTCGGCAGCCGACGCCTACCGCGATGCTATCCGGCACGACCCAAACCTGACAGCCGCTTATGCCGACCTCGGCTTTGTGCTGTACGGGCTGGGCGAGATCTCAGAGGCCTCGAATTGCTATCGCCGGCTTCAGCGATTGCAGCCGGACTCGGCGATAGCCGCGGCCAACCTGGCCATGATCCACCTGCTGGAAGGCAATCTGCCCCTTG
>JASHQD010000230.1 GCA_030037755.1 Terriglobia bacterium | reverse complement strand
ACGGTGCTGGTTGACGGCAAGGCGCGACGATCCTGCCTGACGCCGGCCGCGACTATCGGAGGCGCCGAGATCACCACCATCGAAGGGCTGGAGGCGAAGGGTGAAGGGGATGCGAACGGCCGATTGCATCCCGTCCAGCAGGCTTTTCTCGATGAGGGAGCCTACCAGTGTGCCTATTGCACCTCGGGCATGATCATGGCCGCGGTGGCTTTCCTTAAGGGGAATCCCCACCCCACTGACGACCAGATCGCGCGCGGCATGAATGGCAATATTTGCCGCTGCGGGACCTATCCGCGCATCATGGCTGCCGTGCGACGGGCGGCAAATGGACAACGAGCATGAGCGATCGGTCGGGTAATCGGTTCGCGGTTGCTGGTTCTCGGTTTCCGGTCGCTGAATCGGAATTGCAGCTCCTCGTCGATGATCACGACAAGCGATCCATGAAATACAGTCCACGAACCAGCGACCGGCAACCGATAACCGACAACCGACAACCAGCAACCGGCAACCGACAACCGGCAACCGACAACCGGCAACCAGCAACCGACAACCGACAACCAGCAACCGACAACCGTCAACCGGCAACCATCGACCGGCAACCGATAACCGGCAACCGACTACCGACCGTCGAGCCCGAGCGCTACGAATTCCGTGAAGAACCCGCCTGGGATTTCCAGCTTGGCGGATTCCAACTCCCCCGCCGCGACTTTTTCAGGCTGATGGGCTGCGGCGTTGCCGTGTTCCTGGTGGCTCGCACCGGCGCGGCGCAGGAATCGGGTGGACGCGCCGGCGCGGGACGCGGCGGATTTCGCGGCGAGGAGCTGCCGAAGGAAATCAGCGCCTGGCTGCACATCCGCGACACCGGCGCGGTGACCGTCTACACGGGCAAGGTCGAGGTGGGCCAGAACATCCGCACCTCGCTCACGCAGGCCGTGGCCGAGGAGTTGCGCGTGGAGCCGGCGCGCATCGCGCTGACCATGGGCGACACCGACCTCGTGCCGTGGGATATGGGCACGTTCGGCAGCCACACCACGCCGACCATGAATCTGGAGCTGCGGCGCGTAGCCTCGGTGGCGCGCGACGTGATGGTGGAGCTGGCGGCGAAGACGTGGAACGTGAACACTAAGCGGCTGGTGGCGAACGACGGCAAGGTGCGCGATCGCGACACCGGCCGCAGCATCGAATACGCCAGGCTCGCTCAGGACCAGACGTTCGCGAAATCCGTGGTCGAGAACGATCCGCTCACGCCCGCCGCGGATTGGCGCATCTGCGGCGAGCCGCTCGCCAAAGTGGATGGACGCGACTTTGTGACCGGCCGGCATCGCTACACTCCGGACGTGAGCCCGGCGGGATTGCTGCACGGCAAGGTGCTGCGCGCGCCCTCGTTCGGCGCCGAACTGGTCTCGGTGGATCTGAGCGCGGCGCAGTCCATGCCCGGTGTGGTTGCGGTCCATGATGGAAACTTCGTCGGCGTGGCGGCGCCTTCGCTGCAGGCCGCGACCCGGGCGCTCGGCGCGATCGAGGCGAAGTGGAATGAGGGACAGCCGGCGAGCGAATCGGGCGGCGGGTCGGAGACCGGGCCCGCGCAGGCGTCTCCGCCCTCGAATGCATCGAGCGCGCATCTCTCCGAGTACTTGAAGGCTCACGTCGAAGCGGGCGGCGGCGAAGGTTATGGACGATCGGGCGAACAATCAGGGTCGGTCGAGCGGGGTCTCGCCTCCGCCGCGCACCGCCTGGAGGCGACCTATTCAATAGCCTACATCGCTCATGCTCCGCTCGAGCCGCGGGCGGCGGTGGCGGAATGGAAAGACGGCAAAGTGACCGTCCACACCGGCTCCCAGCGTCCCTTCGGCGTGCGCGACGAGCTGGCGGAAGCGTTTCATCTCCCGGGAACCCAAGTCCAGGTGCTGATCCCCGATACCGGAGCGGCTTACGGCGGCAAGCACACGGGCGAAGCTGCCGTGGAAGCGGCGCGCCTGGCGCGGGCCGCGAACGCGCCCGTGAAACTCGTCTGGACACGCGAAGAGGAATTCACCTGGTCTTATTTCCGGCCGGGCGGCGTGATCGAAATCAAGAGCGGCGTGGACGCGAACGGCGTCTTGACCGCGTGGGAATTCCACAACTACAACTCCGGCGGCTCCGGGATCGACACCCCGTATAACGTTGCCAATCAGCGCGTCCAATTTCACGCCTGTGACGCGCCGCTGCGCCAGGGTTCCTATCGCGGCCTCGCGGCGACGGCCAATCACTTCGCGCGCGAAAGCCACATGGACGATCTCGCGCGCGCCGCCGGCATGGATCCACTCGAGTTTCGCTACAAGAATCTCACCGACGAGCGTGTGCACGACGTCCTCGCCGCCGCCGCGGATAAATTCGGCTGGGGACGCGAGAAGGCGGCGCCGGGACACGGATTCGGCATCGCGGGCGGCGTGGAGAAAGGCGGGTATGTGGCGAGCTGCGCCGAGGTGAGCGTGGACAGGTCAAGCGGCGCGGTGCGCGTGCTGCGCCTGGTGACGGCCTTCGATTGCGGCGCGGTGGTGAATCCCGACGGGCTGAAGAATCAGATCATGGGCGCCAACGTGATGGCGCTCGGCGGTGGGCTGTTCGAAGCCATCCAATTCGAGAGAGGGCGCGTCCTCAACAACCACTTTGCGCAGTATCGCGTGCCGCGCTTCAGTGACGTTCCCCGCATCGATGTGGTGCTGGTGAATCGGAAGGATCAGCCGAGCGCGGGCGCCGGTGAGACGCCCATTGTCGGCGTGGCTCCCGCAATCGGCAACGCGATCTTCGCCGCTACGGGAGTCCGGTTGCGTTCCCTGCCCATGCTGCCATCGGGCCGGCTTTCGACCACTTGAAATTGTTTGCGGATTGCCGGGTACGCAGCCACCAGGCCCAGGGCGGCGCCTCCAACATCGAGGGCGCCGCCCAGAGCTATGCCAGGGCACGATCAGTAACCGTAGCCGTAGCCGTAATTGTAGGACGGGCAAGGACCCCAGTAGGGATCGCAGTAGTACGGGTTATAGTAGCCGCCGTAGTACCCACCCCAGTACGGCCAACCCCAACCCCAGCCACCCCAACCCCAGCCGCGGCCGCCCCAGCCCCAGCCACGACCATAACCGTAGCCGTAACCGCGTCCGTAACCGCCGTAGCCGTAACCGCGGCCATAGCCGTAGCCGCCGCGACCGTAAGCGTAGCCGCCACGATAAGCGCCGCCCGCTCGGAATCCGCTGCCGCCGCGGTACGCGCCGCCGCCGTGGAATCCACCGCCGCCGCTAAAGGCATGACCCCCGCCCCCGCCGCCATGGAATCCGCCCCCGCCACCACCATGCCCGCCACCGTGTTGGGCAAAGCCAGGCAGCGCAGCGAGACCAATCATCATTGCGAGAATTACAAGCTTCTTTGTCATATTTGTCCTCCGCCCCTCGGCGAACCGTCTTCCGAGAACGGCACCTTAACGAGTGCAATCGGTGCGCCATTCCGCTTCGCGCCAAGTTCTTTAAAAGCCTGCATATCCAGCGCATGTCCGACGTCGGCAGTGGCCGAATTCCACCACTTTGGTGCATTTAGAGCGGGCTCTCGCACCGTTTCCGGCACCAAATCGGGCACCTGGAGCGCTTCAGCACGGCGCGACGGCCTCCATCTGCCGCAGCGCCCATTCGGCATGCTCTCTGATCAACGCATCGTCATGCTTTGCCATCTCGCGCAACCAGGGAACGAATCGCGCGTCGCCCGAGTTACCGACGGCCACGCACAAGTTCCTGAGCCAGCCCCGATACTTCACGCGCTTGATCGGCGAACGGGCAAAGACCCGGCGGAAATCATCTTCGCTGAGCGAGGCCAGGTCCGCCAGCCGGGGATGGAAGAGCGAAAACGACCGGAACCCGGAACCTGCGCTCGGCGATTCCGGAGCTGCGCTCGGCTCGCGCGTCTCTCGGGGCTCCAGGTCGATCGTCAAGGGATCAAATGTCGGCGCCGTGGTCACGGCCGGCCGCCGGCGCGAATTCTCTACCGTCCGGCTCGAGCCGCGGTTCCACGGGCAGACGTCCTGGCAGATGTCGCACCCGAAGACATTGGCGCCGATCGCCGGACGGAATCGCTCGGGAATCGAGCCCTTGAGTTCGATATTGAGATAGGCGATGCAACGCGACGCGTCCATGACGTAGGGCCCGGTCAGCGCTCCGGTGGGGCATGCCTCCAGGCAGCGCGTGCACGAGCCGCAGCGATCGAAAGCGGGCATATCGGGCGCGAGGTCGAGACTGGTGAGGATGACGCCGAGAAAGATCCAGGAGCCTTTTTCCTGATTAATCAGGCACGTATTCTTGCCCGTCCACCCGATCCCGGAGAGGCGCGCAAATGCTCGCTCCACGATCGGTCCGGTATCGACATAGACGCGCGTTTCGACTCCTGGTGCGAGACCCTCGATCGCGGCGCGCAGAGTCTCGAGGCGCTCGCGCATCGCCTCGTGGTAATCACGGCCCCAGGCGTAGCGTGAAATCCAGCCCCGCGGCTCGCCATTGGTCTCGCTTGTCCCGGTCGATTCACTACAAGCCTCCGTAGAGTAAGGCAGCGCGGCATTGTACACGAGCCCGACGCAGATGACCGATCGCGCGGATGGCATAACCAGCCGCGGATCGCTGCGCTTGGGATTCTTCAGGTACGCCATCTCGCCGCCGTAGCCTTTTTCCGCCCACTCGCGGGCAAACTCCAGATCGCGCCAGGCACTGATGGGCGCGACGCCGGCGACATCGAATCCGGCTTCGAGCGCGCTGCGCTTGATGGCATCGGGAAGGCTCACGATTCGAATGATAGCATCGGCGAATCGTGATACCCTCGCCACCGTTCTGCCCCTCCGGCCGGGGAATAACCCCAAATCCGGACACTTACAGCCGTGACACTGGTCACTGAAATTCCCCGCAGAGTGTGCGACATACAATTCAGGAGGCCTAGGGGCAGCTTCCAAGACACTGGGTGTCAGATATGATGGATGATGTGACGATTTTGGCCAGCGGTGCCAGTGCCGGGGAGGCACGCCGTCGATCCACGCACCTGGCTTCCGGCGCCGCAGGCAACCAGGGGTCCCCGATCCACGGAGACGCGATGCCGGAACGGCCTACGTTATACGCCGAGGCTACACGTAGACCCCAGGTCCGGAGAAAAAAGAAACTTTATAAAAACAGGGGATAAGCAAACCCACAAATAATGTAGAATCAATAACTTATACCATAATTGGCTTCCGAAGCAAAACCGCCAAAACCCATAAGTCATTTAGAATGTTTCACATGAGTAGTGAAAAGACGTCCGTAAGTCATTGAAAACAGGTGGAAGAGCGAAAAGCACAGATCACGGCAGGGAAACGTGCATACCGGAGCGAACTGCGATTCGTCACGTGCTTCAGCCGCCGCTTGCGACGAGTCAAGCTCCGGCAACGCTCGATCCGGCCGGGCGCCCTTGCCGAATCATTCCGGTTGTGACAATCTTGGC
>JASHQD010000229.1 GCA_030037755.1 Terriglobia bacterium | reverse complement strand
CGCCGCGTTCTATGTGGTGTACATCGAAGAAGCGCATCCCATCGACGCCTGGCAGGACGATGACAACATCAAGGCGAAGATTTTTCAGCACAGCACGCGCACCGAGAAGGAGCGCTGTGACGTTGCCAGCACATGCCTGGTGAAGCTGGGAATCGAGTATCCGGCTGTGGTGGACAACATCGCAAACACCACGGAGCGCGCTTACACCGCATGGCCCGACCGCCTCTACGTGATCGATCGCGACGGGCGCGTGGCGTTCAAGTCGAAGCCGGGACCCTTCGGATTCCACACGGAGGACGTTGCGCACGCTCTCGAAAAGCTTTTGCCGGATGCCGGCCCGGCCGCGAAGCCGTCGCCTTCGATCACACGCGCGGAGCCTGGCACGGCAACCTCTGGTCAATCCATCGCCCGGAACTGAGAACGGCTGCTGTAGCGCCGCTACAGCGCGCCGCTACAGCGGCCGGTCGTTGCATTCGGTAATGCTTACGCGACATGACGCCGCGAGCGTGTCAGGTATTCCGCCAGCTGCGCAGGGTCTAAAGGTCGCCGATGACCAGGGTCAAGTCATCGTTTATCGGTCGACCGATCGTGAACCGGCGGACGCTCTCCAAAATGTGTTCCGACAGGGCCTTGCCGTCCATCGGACCTTTGCCGACTTCTTCAAGGAGGCGGTCTAGCCCGTACTGTCCCGAGTCGGCCTCAGCCTCAACGATGGCGTCCGTAAACAGCACGATGCGATCGGATCCACGCTTGACCGGGATCGTGCGTTGCTCCCACGAAGACTCAATCGCCGGCGAGACGATCGGCCCGGTGGACTCGAGAAGTTCCACACCAGTTCCCCCGCCCGACAGAATACCCGGCGGGTGTCCGGCGTTAACGAAATCCAGCCACCCATTTCGGACGCGAGCGCAGATCAGCGTGATGAAATGATGGTAGCCAAAGGCACGGATTCCGCTCGCCACGCGCTCCACGACACAAGCCGGTTCATATAGATCGGCGCTGGCGGAATGAAAAGCCGATTTGACCGTTCCCGTCAGCATGGCGGCGCTGGCGCCGTGCCCGGAGACGTCGGCAACGAGGATGGCGGCCCCATCCGGTGAGAAAGCGGCATAATCGTAGAAGTCGCCCGCAAGTTCGGAGCAGGGAATGTAATGAGCAAAAACCGAAATTCCTCCCACCTTGCCCGATCCCGGCGGCAGCAGACTTTGTTGAAACGCGCGCGCATCGTCCAATTCCTTCTCAATACGCCGCTGGTGATCCCGGTTTATACCATCTAATCGCTTCAGCTCAAGACAGCGCTCGACCAGGCTGAGCAGCACGCCGCGGTCGAACGGCTTTTGAAGAAAGTAGAACGCATCTTTCCGAATCGCCTTGATGAGCTTGGCATCGATCTCATGGACGCTGCCGGTCATGAAAATAACATCCAGTTCGGGATCGAGGGCCTGCAACTCTTCCATCAACTGGAATCCGTCCATCTCCGGCATCTGAATATCCAGGATGGCGAGGTCCGGCTTGAACGTGCCGGCCAGCACGACGGCCTCGCGCGATGAACGGGTGCTGGCCACGTTGTATTCCTGGCCGAGCACACGCTCAACGGACCGAAGCATGCCTGCTTCGTCGTCCACCACGAGGATGCGCCACGCGCTCATACGGTTTTTCCCGCGGTCTTCGCGTAGACGATCGGCAACAGCACCTTGATCCGGGTTCCGGCTCCGGGCTCACTCTCGATGTTCATTTGGCCACCCGCATTCCAGATGATGGACCGGCATATCGACAGGCCCAGGCCATTGCCATTCTTCTTGGTGGTGAAAAACGGCTCCTGAATCCGAGACGCCAGCTCGGCCGGGATTCCACATCCGGTGTCGCGGATCAGGATCGCCATATGGTCCCCCTGAGCCTCAGTTCCGATGGAAAGCACGCCGCCCATCGGCATGGCATCGCGGGCATTGGTCGCGAGATTCAGGAATAACTGTTCCAGGTCCCCCTGGCCCACCTGAATGTTCGGAACCAGATCCGCAAGCTGAATCTCCAGCCGGATGCCCTGCCGTTCCAGGCTGTCTCGAAGGACGGCGAGCGTGCTGTCCAGGGCGCGGCGCACATTGGCTTGCGCATTACCCTGAACGGTGCCTTGGCTGGTATCTCGTGCCAACGCCAGCATTCCGCCGAAGATTCTGCGGCAGGTCTGTATGGATTGCTCGATTTGTTGAAGATCATCGGAGAGGGTATCGCTGCGCAACCCGTCCGATTGGACGTCCTCCTGAATTTGCTGGACCAGAGGCAAGACGCATCCCAGCGCGTTATTCACATCGTGCGACACGCCGCGAAGCAGATTCGCGACGGCGTGCTTCTTCTCCGCCTCCAGCATCTTGGCTTCGAGGGTAACGGTTCTTTGGGAATTCTGAATCGCTACTGCGGCCAGCGGCGTGAACCGTTGCACCAGGTCCGCCTCATAGCTGCTGAACCAGCCTGGATGACGCGCAGCGACCTTCAACACACCCATAACGCCATCGCGGGTGGCGAGAGGCGCACACAGCATGCAGAATTCTCTTGGGTCCTGGGTTGCACTTTCCGTCGCGTTGTAATCCAGCAGTTCCGCAAGCCGGGCTGATTCTCCGTCCGACCATTCGTTCCAGCCGCCGCCGCTAGCGCGATTGAAACCGTAAACCAGGTTGCTGCGCAGCAGGGCCCAGATCTCATCATTCAGCGGCAGTTTGAGTCCAATTCGACGACTTTTGCCTTTCAGCCATGCAATTTGTTCGGCAACGACTTCCAGCACATTCTCCCGCCCGTCGCAGATGAGAAGCGCAGAAGAGTGATCGTAGTGCGTCATCGACCGCAGGCCGTGCAGGATCTGGTAAAACAGGTCTCGCGGCCGCAGTTGCTCCAGAATTTTTCGATCAATTTGGGAGCGCACTTCGATGTTACGCCGCTGGTCGATTGCCTCGATGGTTTCCGAGATCAGGGCCCCAACCCGCCTCAGGGCCATGTAGCTCGAGGGTATCTGGAAGTTCCGCTCGCCTTTCAGGGCCAGTACCGCCCATAAGCGGCCGCGACGCTGAATGGGCGCCATGATGATATTGGGCGGAATTTTCGGGCGTTGTTTTTGGATGAACGCGGCGATGCAGTCGAGGTTCCAGTTGCCTCGTCGCGGAATCATCGCGATCGGCTCCGCCCGCGAGGCATCGGGACGTGCAACAGCGATACACCCGTCGTCGACATTGAAATGTTCACATGTACGACGCAGAGAAAGCCTGAGAGCGTTCTGGTCTTCGCGTGCTTCCCTCAACTGGTTCTTCAGTTCATCCAGGAAAACCCAGAAGGCAATCCCATGAGAGTCGTTGCGGGGTTCGTTCATTAGAATCCTCGCGACAATTGAAGTGGCATGGCCATCTTGTTCGTAGGCGCTCACGGGCGGGACGTCCGCGCCACGGCCCCGTTCTGATAAACCCTCCCACTGTGGCCGGAACCTAGAAACGTCGCCCGGTGCTATGACGCCGCGCGCGTCAGGTATTCCGCCAGGCGCGCGGGCTCCACGGCCTCCTGCTGACCCGTCGCCAGATTCTTCACTTGGAATAATCCGCTGGCGAGTTCGCCTTCCCCGATGATGATGGCAAATCGCGCGCCGAGTCGGCTCGCGTTGCCGAGCGACTTCTTCAGCTTGACGTCCTCGTAGCTGGTCTCGACGGTGATGTCCCGCTCGCGCAATTCCCGCGTCAGTTTGGCCGCAGCAATTCCCGCCGCCTCGCCGAGCCACGCCACGTACGCCGTCAAGGGATGCTCCGCCTTGAGCTGTCCGGCTGCTTCCACGGCCAGTACCAGGCGATCCTCGCCGATCGCGAATCCGATTCCCGGCGCCGGCGGGCCGCCGAGCATCTCCGAGAGCCCATCGTAGCGTCCGCCACCTAAAATCGAATTCTGCGCACCAAGCACGCCGCTCGTAATCTCGAACGTGGTTCGCGAGTAGTAGTCGAGCCCGCGCACCAGCCGCGGCGCGATTTGATAAGGGATGTCGCGCGCTTTGAGCCCGGCGAGGACTCTCTCGAAGTGCGCGCGGCACTCGCGATCGAGGTAATCGATGAAATGCGGCAGAGCGTCGATGATCGGCTGGTCGGCAGGCACTTTGCAGTCGAGAACGCGCAGAGGATTGGTGTCCGCGCGACGCTGGCAATCGCCGCACATCTGCGCCTTGACGCCGCTTAACGCCTCGCGAAGCGCGTTCAGATACTGCGGGCGGCAATTCTTGTCACCCACGGAATTGACCAGCAGCGTGAAATCCTGCAGCCCAACGCGCCTGAGAAGCAGCGTCAGCATCTCGAGGACTTCCACATCCACGGCGGGATGGCTGGACCCGATCACTTCGGCGCCGATCTGATAAAACTGCCGGTAGCGGCCCTTCTGCGGGCGATCGCGGCGGAACATCGGGCCGATGTAGTAGAGCTTCTGGACGCCTCCCTCGTTGAACAGCGAACGCTCGATGTAAGCGCGCACCACGGAGGCCGTGGCTTCGGGGCGCAGCGTGATCGACTCATCCGAGCGGTCCAGGAACGTGTACATCTCCTTGCTGACGATGTCCGTGTCCTCGCCCACGCTGCGTGCGAACAGCGCCGTAGGCTCGATAATCGGCGTGCGGATCTCGCCGAAGTGGTAGGCGCCGAAAGTGCGCCGGACTTCGTCCTCGATCTTCTGCCACAGGGCCACCTCGCGTGGCAGCAGGTCGCGCGTGCCCTTTACGGCACGAATCGGCTGGATGGGTTTTGACGAGGATGTATCCACGTTGGCTTACTCGATTAACGCGGTCGCGCGCTCAACTCAGTCCGCTCAACTCAGTCTTTCGTCTTGCCGCTGCGCTCGCTCAAATAGGTTTCCTTGTAGCCGAGGTAATGCGTGGCGTGCGCGTCGATGAAGCGCCGCTCCGGATCGCCGAGTTGCCGCCGGAACTGCGCGGGCACACCCATGTACAGGCTACGCGGTGGGATCACCGTGTTCTCCGGCACCAGCGCGCCGGCCGCAATGATCGAGCCTTCGCCGACGCGGACATTATTCAGCAGCACCGCGCCCATGCCCACCAGGCAATGGTCCTCGACCACGCAGCCGTGCAGGATCGCGCGATGGCCCACGGTGACCCAGCGCCCTACGATCACTGGCGATCCGGCCAGCGTGTGGACGATGCTGCCGTCCTGGACGTTGCTGTTCTCTCCGATGCGGATCGGTTCGATGTCCCCGCGGAGCACGCACTGATACCAGACACTGGCGTTCTCGGCGATCTCGACGTCGCCGATCAGGTCGGCGCTCTCGGCGATGAACGCCGACGGCGCGACACGAGGAGTTCGTCCTTGGTAGGGCAATATCATGTCTC
>JASHQD010000228.1 GCA_030037755.1 Terriglobia bacterium | reverse complement strand
TCGCGGGCGACGGGACCGAAAACGCGCGTTCCGACCGGCTCGCCGGCGTCGTTGATCAGCACGGCCGCGTTTTCGTCGAAGCGGATGTAGCTGCCGTCGCGGCGCCGCTGCTCTTTGCGCATGCGAACGATCACGCATTTCACCACTTTGCCCTTGGGTACCTGGCTGTCCGGCGCCGCTTCCTTCACGTTCGCCGTGACCACGTCGCCCAGACCCGCCTGCAAGCCGACATCGTTGCCGAGCGGCAGAATGCACGAAAGCTTGCGGGCGCCGGAATTGTCGGCCACCCGCAGAATGGTTCGCATTCCGATCATACGGTCACCTCCGGCACCTCAGCCACCTGCACCGCCCGGCTGATCACGTCGACCACGCGCCAGCGCTTGCGAGCCGACAGCGGACGTGTTTCCTCGATTCGCACCCAGTCGCCCACGCGGCACTTGCCCGACTCGTCGTGGGCCATGAACTTGGCCGAGCGCCGCACCACCCGGTGATAGAGCGGATGATTGATCTGCCGGTCGACCGTGACCACCACGGTCTTCTGCATCTTGCTGCTGGTCACTCTGCCGACCTTCTGCTGTCGATTGCTTTCCATCGTTACTCCCACTCCCGAGAGCGCCCTGTAGCGGCGGTGTCCTCACCGCCGCAAATTGCCTTCGCCGCCGAAAAACCTGCCACCCGGGCGCGGCGGTGAGGACACCGCCGCTACAGCCCATTTCGGCGGTCACAGACCGCTACAGCCCGGCTATGCCTTCGCTGCCGTCGTCCGCTCCCGCGCGATCGTCTTAACCCGGGCGATGTCCCTGCGAATCTGGCGCATCTTCTCGAGCACGTCGTTCTGGCCGCTGGCGAACTGAAACTTCAACCGGAAGAGCTGGTCGCGGAGCTCACGCTCCTTGGTGCGCACTTCGTCGACCGCTTCCTCCCGCAGATGCTCTTTGAACTCCTTGATCTGCGCTCCGCGCCGCTTTGGTCCTGCCATGATTCTCCTCTCGCTACGCCGCTCCGGCACGCGGCCGGGCCACGAACTGGGTCGGCAGCGACAGCTTGTGACTGGCGAGGCGCATCGCCTGGCGGGCATCGGCTTCGCTCACGCCTTCCATCTCAAACAGGATCCTGCCGGGCTTCACTACCGCCACCCAGAACTCGGGCGCGCCCTTACCCTTGCCCATACGGGTTTCAGCAGGCTTCTTGGTGACCGGCTTGTCCGGGAAGATGCGGATCCACAACTTGCCGCCGCGCTTGATAAATCGGGTGATGGCCACGCGGCTCGCCTCGATCTGGCGCGCGCTGATCCATCCAGTCTCCAGCACCTTGAGCCCGTAATCCCCAAACGACAGGTCGGAGCCCCGCCAGGCCTTGCCCCGGCGCCGTCCGCGCTGTTGCTTGCGGTACTTCACTTTGCTTGGCATCAACATATCGGTTCCCGGTTGTCAGTAGTCGGTTGTCGGTGCCCAGTTCCGTCGATTCCAGCCATCGTCCAACCGTTTTGCATCTCGGAGGACCGGCAACCGACAACCAGCTACCGACAACCTCTTTTACGCCGTCGCGGCCACAGCCTCCGCCGTGCGATCCCGGCGCTTCTTCTGCTCCAGAATCTCGCCGTTGTAAATCCAGCACTTCACGCCGATCACGCCGTAGGTGGTGCGCGCCTCGGCCATTCCGTAATCGATATCGGCGCGCAGCGTGTGCAGCGGCAAGCGGCCCTGCAGGTACCACTCCGTCCGCGCGATTTCGGCGCCGTTCAGTCGGCCTCCGCAGCGAACCTTGATACCCTTGCAGCCGAAACGCTGCGCGGAATCCACCGCCTTGCGCATGGCGCGCCGGAAAGCGACGCGCTTCTCGAGTTGCATGGCGATCGACTCCGCCACCAGTTGGGCGTTGAGCTCGGGACGTCGCACTTCCACAATGTTGATCGGGAGCACCTCGCGTCCCGTCTGCTTCTGCACCTGCTGGCGCAACCGGTCGATTTCGGCGCCCTTGCGTCCAATGATGATTCCCGGACGCGCCGTATGGATCGTGATCCGCAGCTTGTTGCCGGGCCGCTCGACCTCAATGGACGCCACGCCCGCGCTCTTCAGATCCTCCTTGAGCTTCTTCTTGATCATGAGGTCTTCGTGCAGCAGGCTGGAATAATCCTTCTTGGCGAACCAGCGCGACTTCCACGTCTTGGTGTAGCCGAGCCGCAACCCGTACGGATGAACCTTTTGACCCATAGAGTGTCCTTCTTCCCTCAGGACTGAAAACCGCCGTCGCCGTGCAATCGGCAATCTTCAATCGAAAATCGTCAATCTCGCGCCTGCTCCTCAACCACCACGGTGACGTGGCACATGCGCCGCTGATACCGATAGGCGCGACCCATGGGCGCCGGACGAATGCGCTTGGCGCGCGGCCCGTCGTCGACGTAAGCCTTCGTCACCACCAGGCGGTCCACGTCAACGTTCTCGTTCTTCTGCTCGGCATTGGCGATCGCCGAGCGCAGCACTTTCTCGACCTCGTGCGTGGCGCGCTTCTTGGTGAAGCGCAGAATGTTCAACGCCTGGCCGGCGTTCTGGCCGCGAATCAGATCGACAACCAGCCGCACTTTCTGCGGCGACATGCGCAAGTATTTGGACGATGCCAGCGCTTCCATAATTGACCCTCAGTCCTCAGGCGCTCGGTCGTGATGCCGCCTGCTGTAGCGGCGGTGTCCGGACCGGCCGCTCATGCTGTAGCGGCGGTGTCCTCACCGCCGACCGGCTCCGTCCTCAGCGCCGATCACGCCTCGCCAAAATCCTTCAATTCCCATGAGCGGCGGTGTCCTCACCGGCGGCTCATGCTGTAGCGGCGGTGTCCTCACCGCCGACCGGCTCTGTCCTCAACGCCGATCACGCCTCGCCAAAATTCTTCAATTCCCATGTGCGGCGGTGAGGACACCGCCGCTACAGCGGACCGCACAAGTACTAGGCGCTCGGCGCGGCCGGCGCAGCGGCAGCGGCGGGACGCGCTCCGGGCGGCGGCGCCGCCGTGGTGGTTTTCTCGGCGGCAGCCTTCATGCCGTGGCCTTTGAAGGTGCGCGTGGGCGCAAACTCGCCGAGCTTGTGGCCGACCATGTTTTCGGTCACGTACACCGGGATAAACTTCTTG
>JASHQD010000227.1 GCA_030037755.1 Terriglobia bacterium | reverse complement strand
GCCTCCGCTGGCATCGGTGACGGTTCCCGTGATCGAACCAAGCGATTGCTGCGCGAACGCCGGCGCAGTCGTCAAAACGAAGGCGAGCGAGAAAAGAAACACTCCGATGCTGCGATACCGCCTGCTCATCCAACCCTCCTTGTATGATCCGGGGTATTGCGTCGAGCTCAGGCCCGTCGCCGGGCCCTGTTAACTTGTGTTGTTTGATCCCGGATCTGCGGGACGCGTGATCGCGAGCGTAGGCGAAAACGGTCCGCCGCAACCATCCCGGTTCCACTGGTCCGATGGCGCCTTGATTCCAGCGACGTAGACCGCTGGGGCGCTCTTGGCGGCTCCACGCCGGCTCTGCCAGCCCGCCGGTTGTGCTGGCGGCGGAGTCAGAGTCAGGGAAGCGTCTCTTCGATACCCGACGACTGTGTCGCGATCAGTCTTCTCCGCCGGCCGAGAACACACCGACGGTTCCGATTCCTCGCCATCATCATCCGCCAACGTTAAGGGGCGGTTGCGGGAATGTTACAACACTGTTAAGCGAAGATGCAAGTGCGAGGGATCCAGCCCCGGCAGGTCATTCCAGCGGCCGGGGCGATGCCATTCTCGTGTGGGAAACGGCGGCCGGGCCGGGAACAATGCTCGTCTCCAATTGGAGGTCCCTGGACTCGGCAGCGGTTGGATGGTTCTGCGCCTGGCTCATGACGTAAAGGATCAGCTCCACGCGGCTCGACACGCCCAGCTTGTCGAAGATCCGGAACATGTAATTCTTTACGGTGTGCTCGCTGAGATTCAATTGCGCGCCGATCTCGCAATTCGTGAGTCCTTCCGCCGCGCATTGGACCACCTCCATTTCGCGCTTGGTCAAGAGCGAAATTCCGGCGCTGTTCACGACCCGCAGGGGCGGAAGATCGCGCAGCGCCTCGAGGACGAAACCCAATTCCTCCGAGTTGGCCCAGATCTGGCCGGCGCAAACCATAGCCACGCACTTGACGAGTTCCTTCGGTGAGCCGGCGCGGCAGAATACCCCGCGACAACCGGCTCGAAAAGCCTGCACGACCCCGTCTCTCGAGGAGCTTTGCAGCAGCATCACCACTCTAAGGGTCGGGACGAGTCGCGAGCAGTTCCCGGACCAAAGTGGCGCCCCCCAGCGCCTCGCCCTCAAGGTCGGCGCTCAACACCAGAACATCAGGCCGAATTTCCTCAACCAACGCCAGGATCTCCGAGGATCTGCTCGCGGCCGCAACCGTCCCAAACTGGCGAGATCGGTGCAACGCATCCGCTAGCAACTGGGCCTCCATTGCGGTGTTATCACCAAGAACAACACGAATCGAGTTACTTTTCGCCGCTGTCGAGCCATTGCCGTTCATCCCCGCCCCCGGGCTGAAAACCTTGATCCAATACCTTACAGACTGCGGCCTCGCCGCAGATTCCAAGGCGTTACCCTGATCTGTCTTCAGCCAACTACCCATCACCATCGTCAGTATCCAATCCTGGTTAAGTATTAACGGTGACCTCGGTCACTATGGCACGTGATGACTGGTCGCTATCGGTGCTACTGCCTCACGTGGTACCTGCACATTGTCATGAACTCACAAACTGCAGTTCTCCTGTATCCTACGCACTCCGGAGCCGGATCGGGAATCAAGCGCGACCGCACTGTGCGGGCGCACAGATCTTGATGCGCAGGGCGCTTCACCAACCGGCCCCTGCCTGGAAATTCGGATAGCGCGTCTCAGATTTGACACCGTCGACCCGACCGCCTATGATGCCGGAAGAAAGGCCTGAGAATGATCCGGCCAGAGATTGGCGAGTGGTGCGGCTTGCTGTAGCGGCGCTCTGGGCGCGCCGAAAAGTCCCAAAAGCTCAAGGCGAGCGCTCATAGAGCGCCGCTGCAGCAGGCAATAGCACTACCGGGGATTGAACGGCTTCCATGCCCAGTTTCGGTGAGAATCTTCGACGCGAGCGCGAAATGCGCGGCGTTACTCTCGAAGAAATCTCGGAGAGCACCAAGATCAGTACGCGCTTGCTGCAAGCGCTGGAGGCCGATCAGTTTTCCGATTTGCCGGGCGGCATCTTTACCCGAAACTTCATTCGCGCTTATGCGCAGTATCTTGGACTCGATGAGGAGCACGCGCTTTCCGAATACAAGCGCGCCGCGGGATCGCCTGTCGATAATGATTTAACGCGCCTCGCCCCGAACAAGACCCTGAGCTCGATGTCGGGGTCTCGGGGGCGTCTGCTCCCCTGGGTGGTCATTGCGGTACTGCTGGGCTCCGGATACGCGGTCTATCGCTACAGCCATCGCAACGTCGAGGTTCCAGCGGCGCCGACCCAGGCGGCGAGCACGCCCTCTACAAACACACCGGCTGCGAACACGCCTGCTGTCACTGCGCCCCCAGGAACCGCGCCAGCCGGTCCGGCCGGGACTCAGGGCTCAAATCCTTCGGGTGCGGACAACGCCGCGGGAGCGCCGCCCAATCCGAACGGACAGTCGCCGTCGCCGGGCGCGTCCGGAGCGAACTCCGCCGGCACGACTGCGGCCCCGAGCGGGTCGGCAGCTGTCCCTGATGCCGGTTCCACCACAAATGCTGCTTCGGGCGCGAATGACGCTTCAGCCGGGCCCGAGCTTGGCGAAGGTGATTTAGTTCTGCAGGTGTCGACGAGCGAGGAGAGCTGGATTGCGGTGGCGGCGGACGGCAAAACGCTCTGGCAACATGCGCTGCCCGCGAACTCCACACGCAGGTTCCGCGCCAAGGACTTCTTCGACGTGACGACGGGGAATGCGCAGGGCACCAGCCTGACGCTGAACGGCCAGGCCCAAAAATCGCTGGGCCGCGAAGGCGAGTTCAGAAGAGTTCACCTCACACGCGACAATCTGCAAGCACAAGCCCCGCACCCCTGACCCTGGCTTGGCCAGTGTCCAGTGACACCGCTTGTCTCCGCGCCCCTATCCCTGACCACTGGCCCCCGACCACTGGCCCCTGTCACCAACCTGCGCCCGGAGACCTTCACGGATCCTGGCGCGCTCATCCTCGGTCATCCGCTCCCAATGCTCCGCCATACGGCCGCGATGGCGCCCGCCATGGCCCGCGCGTCCGAGCCAGCCGAACCCCCCGAACAAGACCCAGCTCAGGGCCAGCAAACCCACGCCCTGCCAGTATCCGATGAGCGGCAAGTGAAAGATGACGGGCATCAGCCAGTTCCACAGTTCATGGACGCCCTCGCCCATCCCACCGACGACAGCGATCATCACGATTGCCATAATCATGAGTTTCATCGCCCCCGCCGTAAGCCTCTCGGTCATTGCTCTCACTTCTCTGGTTTCTCTCATCTTGGCTATCCTTTCGTGAGTTCATCGTAGACGGCGCGCAGGCGCTTGCGAAGGTGCAGCACGGCGTAATGCTTGCGTGAAAGCAGCGTATTTATGCTGAGGCCGGTCGCCGCCGAGAGTTCCTTGAAGCTCCGGCCCTCGAACTCGTGGGCGACGAAAACTTCCCGCTGCTCCTCGGGGAGTTCGTCCAGGGCGTCGTCGAGTTCCTCAAGCAGCAGGCGCCTTGCGTAGGCAGCCTCCGGTCCGGCTTCGGGTGATGGCAACATGTCCGCCAGGCTGGTCAGGCTGTCACCTTCGTGAGTTTCCGGAAAGTCGGAAGCCTTCGGCCTTCTGCCGCGATAGAAATCGGCGATGCGGTTTCGGGCCACCCTGAAAAGCCACGGGCCGATGTGTTCCACCGGACGCATCATCTGGAACGCTTCCAGAAGCTCGTAGAAGACGTCCTGAAGGATGTCTTCCGCGTCGCTTGCACTCGGCACCCGCCTGCGGATGAAGGCCCAGAGGCGTGGCCGGTCTCGCCCGATCGCGTGCGCGATCCGTTTTTCGTGGTCGCTTTCCATCCAGGCTGCGCTCGGGCTCTCCATCATCCAGCGGTGTAGTCGGATTAGCCCCGCGGATATTTTATAAACCAAGGGGCAAAATGACGTGAGGGAGGCAGGTCCTCTGGAGGCCATCGAGGCCGAGTTGAGGCGCGGCCCGTGCGACACACGGACGTGAAGAGAAACGTCTTCGAGAGCCGGCTGCAAAGGTACCCAGCCCTTCGGCGGGATGACGACATGCGAGAGGGTGTTGTCCGTGGGGAAGGAACAGTAATCACAGGCTTTGACAACATGTCGATTGAAGGGCCAGCCGCGGCACTGTGGCCGAGTGATCGACTCCCCGGTCCGGAAGTGCGGGTATGGTGAAGTAGAAAGTTGCGCCCCTGCCTTCGGAGGATTCGACCCAGATGCGCCCGTGGTGGTGTTCCACGATCCGCTTGCAGATCGACAGCCCGATACCCGTTCCGGGATAAGCCTGCCGGCTGTGCAGCCGCTGAAAAATCACAAAAACACGTTCGTGGTAACGAGGATCGATTCCGATGCCGTTGTCCTTGACGGCAAAAACCCACTCATCCCCGTCCCGATGCGCGGAGACGTGAACGCGCGGAGGGCTTGAATTGTGAAACTTCAGGGCGTTGCTCAAGAGATTTTGAAAGAGGTGGTCCAACTGCATTTCGTCTGCCAGGACGGTCGGCAAGGGTCCGTGAGTCACTTCTGCGCGAGCGTTCTTGATGGCGACACGCAGAGCTGTCAGGCAACGGCCGAGGACCTCACCGGTGTCCGTCAGTTCGGGCTCCTCGGCCCGCGACTTCACACGAGCGAACGAGAGCAGGCCGTCAATCAGCGCTCGCATCCTCGTTGCGCCTTCCACCGCGAACCCGATGAACTCGTCGGCGTCCCCGTCGAGCCTGCCCTTATAACGCTCCGCGAGCAATTGGCTAAAGTTGGTCACCATGCGGAGCGGTTCCTGAAGATCGTGCGAGGCCACGTAGGCGAACTGCTCCAGTTCCGCGTTGGAGCGTTCCAGTTCCAGGGTGCGGTTTCGCAGCGCTTCCTCGGCGCGCCTGCGCTCCGTGGTGTCACGCTCAATCGCCGAGGCTCCGACTACTTCCCCGGCGGCATTTTTCAGCGGCGATATGCTGATGGAAACATCGACTGGGGTTCCGTCCTTTCTAAGCCGCACCGTATCAAAATAGGATACGTGTACTCCCTGGGCGACGCTGCTCAGGATGCGGCGCACCTCGTCAGGGCGGTCCGGCGGAGCGAGAATCGAAATGGATTTCCCCACCACTTCCTCGGCAGGATAACCGTAGAGTAACTCGGCGCCGTGGTTCCAACTGACAATGGTGCCCTCAAGAGTCTTGCCGATAATGGCATCCTCCGACGACTCGACAATGGAAGCCAGCCTCGCCTTGGTCTCTTCGGCGCGCTTTCGCTCGGTAATGTCCTGGGCGACCACGAAGACGGCGCTCACGCCGTTCCACCTCGTGAGGTGGCTTGTCACCTGTACGTCGATCACCCGGCCACTCTTCAAAACGTGCCGCCACGGCCCGGAGTCCTGCAGCGCCGGACGCTGCGGGTTCAGCGATTCTCGAAGGCGCGCGATGTCCTCCGGGGGCCGGACATCGGCGATGCTCATGTTCAGAAACTCAGTCCGACTATAGCCGTAATCCGCCACGGCCGCGCTATTCACTTCAAGAAACCGGAGGCTGCCCAGGTCATAGACCCACATGGGCAGGGGATTGTCGAGGAACAGCAGGCGAAAACTTTCTTCCGTTTGGCGCAGAGCCTCCTCCGCACGTTTCCGCAGGGTAATGTCTGTGACCAGCCCATCCGCATATGTCATCCCGTTCTTCTGGTACACGGCGACGGCGCGGTTATGGACCCACACCCACTCGCCGTCCTTGCGGCGGACGCGGCATTCCACTTCGCCCTGTCCCTCGGTGAAGATGGAATGGAAAGCGGCCACGACTGCGGATCGCTCGTCAGGGTGCACATTCTCGAAGAAGATGGCAACCCCGCGATCTTTGATCTCTTCGAGTGAATAACCGCTGAGGCGCTCAAACCTCGAACTGACGTAGGCGAGTCGGCCTTCGGCGTCGGCCGTCCAGATGGCATCCGGCATATTCGTCACCAGCGACCGGTACTTCTCTTCACTTTCCCGCAGATCTTCCTGGGTCTTGCGGGCGGCCGAGACGTCCATCATGGCGCCGATCACGCGAACCGGATGACCGCTTTCGTCACGAATCACGTAGCATCGGTCAAAAGAATAAGCGTAGTCTCCGGTGTCGCGCCGGAAGCGGTACTCATCGGACCATTGTTGGGCCGAGCCTTTCAGAACGGCATCGAACCCCCGGATCACCCGGTCACGGTCCTCGGGATGGATGCGCTCCGGCCACCAGCCCGTAATCGGGTCCATATCCTCAGACCGATACTCCAACACGGTTCCAAGGCCATCGCTTCGCCATACCCTGCCCGCTCGCACGTCCCAGTCCCAGACAAGATCGTCGGTGCAGCGCATGACGTACTCGAGTCGACGTTCCAGCGCGGCCTCGCTCTCGAGCCGGCGACGAATGAGCTCCGTCTGTTCCTGGACCTTCTGCCGCAGCACAACCACCCAGACCACTACGGCGAGCGCAACAACAGCCAGCAGCGTGAGCCCGGCGACAGCGCGGCGCAACGTCCACCACGAGGGGCGC
>JASHQD010000226.1 GCA_030037755.1 Terriglobia bacterium | reverse complement strand
TACGGATCCCAAGGAAGAAGCTGAACAACTGGTTGCAATCTTGAAGGGCGCTCACACCACCGTGGACGCGCATTATTATCCCGACGAAGGGCATGGCTTTCTTAAGCGGGAGAATCAAATTGACGCCACGCAGCGGACCCTTGATTGGTTCGACCGATATTTGAAGGCCGCCAGATAAGGCTGGAAAATGTCCTCCTAATTCCGCCATCGAGAACAGGTTATTCCCCGTGCCTGCCCAGGAGGACGTGATCCTTCGCGTAGCAGATCTCGCCAATATCAAAACGCAAGAAACAATTAAGACTTGGATGGAATTTGCGGGTGCCGTTCGCGCCTGACCAATGCCTTCCAGTCGGCTGACGAGCCCAAGAGAAGTTAGACAGAGTGGGTTAAGTTGCCGGTAAACGGGTGTCTCCGAAAGTGCCTCATTGTGTGCACGATCGCTGTGGATGAATCTGACGCAGCGACTGACTCACGGCGTAGCGTTCATTTACCTGCCCTCCGGATCTATGGTCGGCCACTCTTCCATAACACCGCACGGCGCCCAATGGAAGAGTAGCCCGCCATCCAAGCACAACCCGCCGGGAACGAGAGCGCAGACCACACCTAGGGTTTGCCGACATAACCGGCCAAGCGGGTTCAGCAACCTTTGCTTGGGCGGCCCGCGTTTAATTTGCACGGCCGTGTCGTCCCTGGTCTCACGCTTGGTGTCATTTCACGCGGACCCCTCGAGGTCCTCGCGCCACTCTCCCGGAAAGTCGGTGCTATAATGCCCTGCGTTATCGCCTGTAAGGCCGGTCAATCGAGTTGCCCGACACGACCGTTTCTCACTACCGGATTGGCCAGAAGCTGGGCGGCGGCGGGATGGGCGTCGTCTACGAGGCCGAGGACCTGCGTCTGGGCCGCCGCGTAGCCCTCAAGTTTCTGCCCGACGAACTGGCGCGCGACCCGCTGGCGCGCGAACGCTTCCAGCGCGAGGCGCGCGCCGTTTCCGCGCTGAATCATCCCAACATTTGCACTCTCCACGACCTTGGCGAAGACCACGGCCGCCCCTTTTTGGTCATGGAGCGCTTGGAAGGCGCGACGCTGAAGCATCGCATCGCGGGGGCGCCCCTGGCAGTGGATCAGGTTTTGGACCTCGCGATTCAGATTGCCGACGCCTTCGAGGCGGCGCATGCGGCCGGTATCGTCCATCGCGACATCAAGCCGACGAACATCTTCGTGACTGCGCGCGGGCACGCCAAGATTCTGGATTTCGGCCTGGCCAAAGTGCAGGGGCCAAGGGTCAGGGGACAGGGACCAGGTCAAGACGCGCTGACCCCTGACCCCCGATCTCTAACCCCTGATATGCCGACAGCTTCCATCGACCCGGACCACCTCACCAGCCCGGGAACGACGCTCGGCACCGTGGCCTACATGTCGCCGGAGCAGGCGCGGGGCCAGGAACTGGACGCGCGCACGGACTTATTCAGCTTCGGCGCCGTGCTCTACGAAGCCGCCACCGGCCGGCTGGCGTTCAGCGGTGGCAGCACCGCGGTCATCTTCACCCAAATCCTGAAAGAAGATCCCCCCTCCGCCCGGACCTTAAATCCCCAGGTGCCTTCGGAACTCGAGCGGATCATGAACAAGTGCCTCGAGAAGGACCGCAATCTCCGCTACCAGAGCGCGGCTGAAATGCGCACCGATCTGCGGCGCCTCCGGCGGGATTTGGAGTCGGACAGGGTTTCGCCAGGCGATGACCAGGAAGGACCCGGCGCTTCCCTGCGCGCGGAGATCACGAACCAGTTGATCGAGCACCAGTTCATGCTGACGGAACGCGTTTGCCGCAAGCTGGACCGCGCCACTCTCGATCCGCGAATTATCGGCGATCGTTTGCGCTACGTCGACAACCAGGTCGGCTCGAATGTCCTGGTCTTCTTTCTTCATGGACTCGGTCTCGACCACGGAGACTTTGAGCCCATCCTCAAGCGTTTGGCCTATCGCGGCCTGAGTCCCACGCTCTACGGATGCGAACCGGATCGTCGCCGGCGCATCCCCCTCTCACTGGCGGATCATGTGGTGATCTTGCGCGAGTGGTTGGGGGAAGTCTCTGAACAATTCCAACCCGAAATCATCGTGATGGTCGGCTTTTCGCTCGGTGCGGACATGGGTTTCGAGCTGCTTTTGGGGCCGGCTGACGAGCCCGCGCCGCGCATTGACGCTTTCCTGTCGCTCGAGTGCAACTTGTCTCTCGATACCTGCTTTGCTTCGCGGGTTCTGGCAGGGATTTCCCCCGACCGTCCGGAAATATCCATTGCCGACCTGAAACGGATGGGCGACTCAGCCGCCTCTTTGGAAGACTGGCTCAATATGCAGGACTATCTGGTGAAAGTGCTGCGGAAGTTCCAGGGCGATCTTGGCGTGTTGCAGCGAGCTGCCACGGATATTGTCCGTCAATTCAGTGAAACCCCGGGATTCGAAGTGTTTGCGCGATGGTTCAAAGGCGCTCGCCAGCGCGTGCCGACGCTGCGACTGGTTATCTCGAACGATTCCAGCTATCAGGCTGCGTTGGCGCATTTGAAATTACAAAACCTCGATAATGGCATCCTCGGAGAGGAGTTCCCGGAAGGCATGATTACGGTATCGGGCAGCCCGGACCACTTTGGCTTGATGGCGGCGGAGCACGTCTTGCGCTAGGTGGACGAGGTTGTTGCCGAAGCACGCAAACGCCGAAATCTTTCAGGCAAGCCTGGCTAGCGGCTTTCCTTTCACATCCGATTGTTATTTCCTGGGTCTTGCTAAACCTGATCTGAGGTTGTTGCGATTCTGAGCGATTTGTCGGGCACTCGGAAAGTGCCGTTCCATTGCGTTCCGAAGTAGCCCGGCAAGGCGGGGTATTCAGTTTTTAGGCACCATAACACGGGTAACCGCGTCACGAAAGGCGGACACCCCAAATCCGCCCCTTGTGACCTGTTGGATACGTTTAGGTTGGGCCAAAACTAGCTCGTGCTCAGGTTCGCGGCTGCAGTGCTGAACACGCCATTGATGGCATTGCCCAAGGTCTGCATGGCTGCAATTGCTGCTAGAGCAATAAGAACAATCAACAAGGCGTATTCAGTGAGGTCCTGGCCTCCCTCTTCCTGCCACAAGCGGCGGAAAAGATTCTGCATCGCCTCCTCCTCTCAGCGATCCGACCCGCACGCGGCGCTCCAAGGGTGGTACAGCTTCTTTTGAAGTTTACTCGGTTGACAACTCTGTGAAGTGTTGGATATAAATCTTCGGGCCTCACCAACTGACCCTTGGGCGCGGCCCCTGAGAGGGGGGGAAGGGTTGCTCGCCCTTCCCCTAACATCCATCTGCAATTCCGCTGCCGCAGATTTCTGAAAGTAGGCCACTACCTATGCCCCCACCGTGTCGAGGGCGTTCGGAGCGTTACCGGAGAAATGCCGGGAGCGCGGAGGCTTGAAGATGTGAAAGCTGCTTTGGAATGGCAGGCGTGGAGGACTCGAACCATAGTCTCAACGGTTTTTCGCTGAGTCGTGAAGTATCGTCGTCGCGTGTCGATCTGCTCAAGACCATTTCGGCCGGC
>JASHQD010000225.1 GCA_030037755.1 Terriglobia bacterium | reverse complement strand
AGCTAGTACCGAGTACGACCTGGTCGTGGTCGATTCGCCGCCCATCCTAGGCTTACCGGAACCGATGCAGATGGCCACGGCGGTAGACGGGGTGGTAGTGGTCACCAAGGCAGGCGAAACCAACCGGGAAGCGGTGGGTTCGGTGCTGACAACGCTCCAAAAAGTCCGAGCCAATGTTGTGGGACTCGTGCTGAATGACGTCACGCAAGACGTCAGCGACGCTTACTATTACGGCTACCACGGGTTCTATCAGCATTATCGCGCGTACTGAGCCGGGAGGCGCTGGCGTTATTTGGAGCGCGGGCATCCTGCCCGCCAGGCGGCATCTCGCCCTGCGGCCGCACTTGGGAGCGGGCAGGATGCCCGCGCTCGAAATGGCACCACTACCGAGCCGGGATACGCGGCCGGCGCGCTTCTTCCCCCAATGCCGGGCCAAACACCAGGCGAGCTGACGATCCCCGTGGCACTTCCATCGCGCGGGTTGACCTCCAACTCCATCTGGGCGCTCAGTGGAAACCTGGCATATGGAGGATGCCAATGGCTGATTCTGCTGCTCTTGGCCAAGACCGGAGACCCTTCCATGGTCGGGCAATTTGCGCTGGGTCTCGCCGTCACTGCTCCCGTATTTCAGTTCACAAATCTCCAGCTCAGGGCCGCTCAGGTTACCGACGCCCAAAACTACTATGCATTCGGCGACTATCTGGGCCTAAGGCTTCTGACTTCCCTCGTTGCCGTCACCTTCATTGCGGCCGTGGTTCTGCTGGAATACCACGAGCGCACAACGGCGATCATGGTTCTGCTCATCGCGATTGCCAAATCGGTCGAGTCCGGCAGCGATATTTTCCAGGGGCTTTTCCAGAAACACGAGGAAATGCAGCGCGTGGCCTTATCGATGATCCTCAAGGGCGCCCTGTCGGTTCTAATGGTCGGCCTGGCGATGTTCTTCTTTCACAGCGTGGCGGCTGCCGGCGCCTGCTTGGTGGCGGCATGGGCCTCGACGGTTGCGGCGTACGACGCCCCGACCGGGGCGTCCATGCTTCCCAACTGGCGGCGAAGCCTGCGCCCCTCGTTCCGCAGGGCGGTCGTGAGGAAGTTGTTCGTGCTCACCCTCCCCTTGGGACTTGTGATGATGCTGATCTCGCTCAACCAGAATATCTCCCGCTATTTCCTGATGAGAAGCGGCGGTCCAAGAGCGGTCGGGATATTTTCCGCCCTGGCCTACTGCCTGGTCGCCGGGACCACCCTGATTAACGCCGTCGCTCAAGCCGCTTCCCCCCGGCTCGCAAAGCACTATGCAAACGGTGAACTGCACGCTTTCCGGCGAATACTCGCGAAACTGGCGCTGGCAGTGCTCGCAGGCGGAGCCATCGGTGCATTTGGCGCCCGGCTGGCGGGCCGGCAGATCCTGGAGCTGCTTTACCGTCCCGAGTACGGGCAGCACGCCGATGCGTTCTTCTGGATTGTCGTCGGAGGAACCCTGGCGAGCCTCACCGGCGTGCTTGGCGTCGGACTGACGGCCATGCGCGTATTCGCCAGCCAATTGGCCGTCTATGCCGGTTGCACCGCGGTGGGTCTGGCCGCATGCGGCATTCTGATTCCGCAAAAAGGGATTCTCGGCGCCGCTTTCGTCGCCGTCATCATGGGAGCCACCGGCCTGGCGGGCTCTGCGACTTTGATGCGATACGCCCTGAGCCAGAGGAAGACCAGGCCGGCTGAATCGTTTCGGGCCACGCTGGAACCCGGTCCGGCTTGACAGGTTGCATGTACAGACCCGCCACAGCTGAGCTATCCAATGACCGGCATCTGAACAGGCCGGCGCGCGTTCTCCACGTGCTTGGCGCGCTAAACCGCGGTGGCGTGGAGACCTGGCTGATGCATTTGTTGAGGCATTTCGATCGCGAGATCGTCGCCATGGATTTCCTGGTGCATTCGGAAGAACCGGGCGCCTATGACGACGAAGCCCTAGCCCTCGGCGCAAGGGTTTTATGCTGTCCGCATACCCGGGACCTCTTGACGTACCGCAGGCATTTCCTGGAGATCGCGCGGCGCTACGGTCCATTCGACGTGGTGCATAGTCATGTGCACAACTTCAGCGGATACGTCCTCGGCCTGGGCCGTGAGGCGCAGATTCCTGTACGCATCAGCCACAGTCACAACGATACGAGATTTCTCGACAAGGCCGCGAGCCTCCGGCGCAAGGCGTATCTCGCTGCGACCCGCGAGCTGATCTTTGCGAATTGCACCAAGGCCCTGGCCGCGAGCGAACTCGCGGCGCGCGCTCTTTTCGGCTCCAGGTGCCGTACTGACGATCGCGTCGAGATCGTTCTCTACGGCATCGACCCTTCTCCGTTCCACGAAACGTGCGACCGAAGGGCGGTACGGGCCGAGTTTGGATTTCAACCTTCTGACATTGTCTTTGGACACGTCGGAAGATTTGATCCGCAGAAAAACCACCCGTTCCTGGTCCAGATTGCGGCGGAACTCGCGAAACTTGAGGCCAACGCGCGATTCCTGCTGGTCGGATGCGGTCCGTTGAGAGAGGCGATCGAACTCGAGTTCAGGGCCGCCGGGCTCGGCGGCCGCACCCTTTTCACGGGCCCACGAGCCGACGTGCCGCGCCTGATGCTCGCGGTCATGGACGCATTCATCTTCCCGAGCCTCTATGAGGGTCTCGGTCTGGTCATTGTCGAAGCCCAGGCAGCCGGACTCCCGGCCATCATTTCCGACGCTGTCCCCGCCGAGGCTGTGGTCAGCCGGCAGGCCGTTAAGCAGCACTCCCTGCAGGAGCCGCCTTCGATGTGGGCCGAAGCCGCTCTCAAGCAGTCACGAAGCCGATTCCCGAACGCGCTGCGGGACGTGGAGCGAAGCGGCTTCAGCCTCGAAGCCTGCTTGCGCACGATGGGACGAATCTACCGCGGCGACAGCGTGGAGAAATACGCCAATCCGCAATGACAGGCACCGGTTCATTTCGGAACGCGCACTACCCTTTCGCCGCTCTCGGCATTTGCGTACTCGTCTGGGCCGTCGCGGCGCTCATTTCGTCCGACGTGCTGCACTGGTTCGTTGTGCCCACCGCGGCCTGCGGGTTTTTGTGCTGCCGCGATGCATTCGGACTGTTCGAGAAAAGACCGCAGGGCGTCATCGATCCCGTGGCGCTGCTGGGCGCGTTCGGGGTCTACTTTTTCTATATCGGTCCGTTGCTGCACGTCGCCCGGGACTATTGGTTTATCAATCCGACCTTCGCTCCGGCCGCCCGCCCGGACGACTGGCGGCCCTGGCTTGGCTACATGGGCATCCTTAACTTCACGGGCCTGCTGGTCTACCGGATTTGCCACCGGCGCTTCGGCCGGAACACGAAAGAGCCGCGCCAGCAGTCCGGCTTTGTGTACGCTGTCAGCCCATCCTCTTTGCGAGCGGTCGGACCCGTATTCCTCGTAGTTACCTTTGCCCTGCAGATCTACATCTTCGCTTCCTTCGGCGGGATCAATGCATATCTGAATTCCTGCGACAAATCGCTCGCCGGCAATAATTGCCAGCTTCAGGGCATGGGATGGGAACTCTGCATTGCCGAGAGCTTCCCCACTCTCATGCTGATTTACATAACAGCACAGTACAGGGACTACCTGCGCCGGTGCGGTTCGTTATTCATCGTGGCGGGTTTCGGTCTGTTGTTTCCGCTGATTATGCTGTTTGGTGGCTTGCGCGGCAGCCGCTCGAATACCGTGTTTGCGCTGCTGTATGCGGCCGGCATCGTGCACGTGACGGTTCGAAGGCTGCCGTGGCGGTTCTATTGCACGATGGGGCTCGGCCTTATCACCTTCCTGTATTTCTATGGCTTTTTCAAGGCGGGCCAGCAGCAATTCCTTGAAATGCTGGGTTCACCCGACAGTGTGAGAACGGTTGAACGCCAGACGGGCAGAACCCTTGACCGGCTTTTCTTAGGGGACTTCGAGCGCTCCGACATACAGGCCTACTTGCTGTTCCGGTCGATGCGGGCTGGAGGTGGGATCGAGTACGCGCTCGGCGAGACTTATGTAGCCGACGCGCTTTCGGTGGTGCCCCAGGCGATACTGCCGGATCGGCCGGCCGGAAAGGTCTGGTATGGGACGGATGCATTGTTCGGCGAAGAGGCGTATGCGCCGAACCGAAACACGTCAACCAAGGTGTATGGCCTGGCCGGGGAAGCGCTGCTGAACTTCGGGGTCTACGGCATACCCGTGGCCTTTGCCTTTTTGGGGATCGCCGTGGGACGGTTACGCGCGATGATCCGAAGGCTGGGCCCGGCGGATGCGCGCGCCTACATAGCTCCCATGTTATCGGTGTTGTGCGTGGTGGCGCTCAGCAGCGATCTCGATAACCTCGCATATGCGTTTCTCCGGCATGCGTTCATGCCCGTCATTATGATGTGGTGGGTGTCGAAGAAGCTGCGTTGCCGGCAGGCGCCCGGTGTTGCCGCCGGCCGGAAATCGATGTTTTTGCAACCGTCCGGGCTTCGAGGAGCGGCGTGAAGATCGTAGTCGGGTGCGATCACCGCTTCTTCACAACCAGCGACGGGCGAGCCTGGACGCGGGTTGGGCCCGGACGGGAATTCTGGCAGCGATACCTGTCTGTGTTTGATGGTGTGGTCATTGTCGCCCGCGCCGCGCACCTGGCGGATGTGCCCGCGGGGCTGAGGCGCGTTGATGGAGAGGGCGTCACGCTGTCGCCGGTTGTGGACTATTCAGGCCCCTGGCGGTACGCGCTGAGAGCGCGGTCGGTGCGCCAGGACATCCTTGGCGCGCTTGCCACAGGCGCCGCCCTGATCCTTCGTGTGCCGTCCAACATCGGATCCCGCCTCGCATCCGAGGCAAGACGGCAGGGCAGACCCTATGCTTTGGAGGTGTGCGGCGATCCGCATGAGGCGCTCGCCGGCGGATGCGTGCATCTGCCGGGCCGCCGGCTGTTTCAGTACATCTTTACCCAAAGGCTAAGGTCCGAGTGCCGCCACGCTGCTGCGGTTGCTTATGTAACCCGGCATGCGCTCCAGGCGCGGTATCCGTCTTATGGATACCAGGCTGCCGTCTCAGACGTCGAACTCGCCGGTGACAGCTTCGCATGCGACCTGCAGCAGATGCTCGATCGACAGACGGCTTCTGAGAAGCAGCGTGCAAGCACAGGCGACGGTGGCGGACCCTTTCGGATCTTGTTTGTAGGCTCCCTGGCGCAACTATATAAAGGTCCCGACGTCCTGATCGATGCTTTCTCGGAAGCAGTACGGTCGGGTCTCCACGCGAATCTGACCATTGTCGGGGACGGCAGGCACAGGACGGAGCTTGAGGAACTCGCGCGTCAACGCGGAATAGCGGGGCGGGTGACGTTTGCCGGAGAAGTTCCCAGCGGGGCGCCTGTGCGCGAGTATCTTGACGCCGCCGATCTCTTCGTACTACCGTCGCGCACCGAGGGGCTGCCGCGCGCGCTCATCGAGGCCATGGCGCGCGGTGTGCCCGCGGTCGCAAGCTGCGTTGGGGGTATTCCCGAGTTGCTCGCTGCGGAGGATATGGTGCCGCCGGGAAATGTCTCCGTTCTCGCCACCAAGATCCTGGATGTGGCAGGCGCACCGGACAGACGACGGCTCATGTCAGCTAGAAACGCGGCCGTAGCGGCCTCATTCACGGACAGTAATCTGCGCGAGATCCGACGACGATTCTACCAGCGCGTTAGAGACCTTACCCTGGAATGGCTGAATTCCACCAAAACGTCCAGGAGTGTTTGTTCGACCTGTGAGTTTGAGATTGTGTCGGGGCCGGCGGCTGGTGATTGGCGAAATGAAAACCGCTCCTAAGATTCTCGCGGTCGCGGCCGTCGACGTCATGGTCCGGATGTTGCTAAGACCCTGGATGGAAGCCCTGCGCGATGCCGGTTGCGAAGTTCACCTCGCCTGCGCCGATACGGGATTCGGCGCCGAATTGCGTGCCGCCGGGTTTACTTTGCATGAAGTGCCGCTGCGCAGGACCTTCAATCCGTTCGCACACATTCGACCGTTAGTCGCTCTCACCCGGCTAATCCGCCGGGAACGCTATGACATCGTCACGACTCACAGCCCGGTGGGCGGCGCGGTGGGCCGCTTGGCCGCATTCCTGGCAGGATGCCCCAAAATCGTATACAGCGTACACGGCTTTTATTTCCACGATGAAATGAACCCGGCCACGCGCGCATTCTTTGTAGTCATCGAATGGCTGCTTGGACGCATCACCGACTGGTTCATGTTCGTTTCAGAGGAAGATCGCAAGACAGCTATCCGGACAGGCATTGCACGGAGGCCGGAGCAGGCCGTCACTATTTTCAATGGAGTTGACACCGGCCGGTTCAGCCCGCGCTTGCGTGACGGGCCGCGCCCTGAAGTGCCCGTGATCGGCATCGTGGGCCGGATCGTTCGTGAAAAAGGGTACCGCGAATTTGCCGAGATGGCGGCGCAAATTCTCCAATCGGGCCGGTCCGCGAAGTTCCTGGTTGTAGGTGCGACCCTCGCCAGCGACCGTGATCAGTTCGGGGCGAACTTCGCAAAGATGCTCGAAGCGCGAGGTCTGACGCCGCACTTTACGCTCGCGGGTTTCACAAAGGACGTGCCTCAGCTTCTTCGCAGCATGGACATCTTTGTGCTTCCATCGTATCGCGAGGGCTTTCCGCGATCGGTGCTCGAGGCGATGGCTGCGGGTCTTCCCGTGGTGACGACATCGATTCGCGGCTGCAGAGAAGCGGTCGTCGATGGCGTGACCGGATTGCTCGTTCCGCCGCGAGACAGCAAAGCTCTGACAACGGCGGTGTGCAAGCTCGCCGACGATCCCGAGATGGCTGCCCGAATGGGTCTGGAGGGCCGAAAGCGGGTATGTGAGCGGTTCGAGATGGCAACCGTTCAGGCACGCTTCGTCGCCGTCGTTAATGCAGCGTGGCGGCAGCGTGCGGGTCGTCATCGGACCGGCAGAAGAGCTTTAAGGCTGGGGAATCTGCTTCACCGCAGCCAACGGATGGCATTTGCCATCGCCGTGGGCGCTGCATTGCTCTCTCCAACGCGATCGTATGCGGCGTCCGCCAGGCATGTGGCTCATCCTGCCCAGGCAGTCTCCGCGGCCGCCTTTGACTGGCCGAGCTTCGACAGCCACCCGGTCGTCCTCGTGAACACGAATCAAGCCGTCGCCATTTACGTGCGAGATCATCCTGCGTGGTTCGAGGAGGGCGAGGTCGTCCTCGATTTTGCCGTTCCAAATCAAATCGACTCGAAATCCGCGGAGCAGGACTACGACTCCATAAGACAATTCCTCGTGTCGAGGCGCATGATCGTCGGCACCTACATTTCCGGGACAACGGTTGAGCCGCTCGAAAGCATTGCGCATTGGCCGTACGACAGGGTGCCGCTCGACTGGATGCCCGGTAGCTTTGCATCGGCGGGTACGTGGCCCGGCGATCCACGCCTCAAGATCGTGGACCTCGCGAGCGCCGATTCCCGCCACGCGCTCCAGCAGGGCGTGCTCCGGCTGTGGCGGGAGCATCCCGCTCCATTGCGCTTTGTCGACAACGCTGCAGCGCACCGCAGTGCCGGCGGCAAGCAGCCATGGCAACTGTACTGCGCCAATATGCGAGAGCTGAGGGAGATCGGTGAGGCGCTGGGGTCGCGCGTGGTTTTCAACGTCGCCCTGCATCCCGGCACGCTTTCCGACGCTGAGGCCGAGCAGCTTATCAATGCGCTTGGCGCAGGTAACGGAATACTGCTGGAGGATCCCTGGGGCGTCAACGTCCGCAACAACCCGCAATCGACGCAAGACGCGGAGCGAAGATACCGCCAACTCCTCGACAACGGCCTGGTCGTCATCATGCTGCCCCTGAATCTGTCGCCCGGAGAGCTGCTGGGTTGGGTCCAGACATGGCGGAAGCCCGGTGATCACCTGTACCTCGGTTGGCCTTTCTGGAAAGATCCGCAGGTCGTCACACGCTACGGAAGAGTGAGCGCCGGTCGTGGCCGGGCTTTCCTCGGGACAGGCGGATGAAGCGAGCGCTCGATTTGGCACTTGCTCTCCTTGCGCTCGGCGTTCTGAGCCCGGTCTTGATTCTGGCGGCCCTGGCCGTCCGAGTCACGATGGGTAGACCGATCCTGTTCCGGCAGTTGCGGCCCGGCCTGAACGAGCAACTGTTCACCATGCTGAAGTTCCGAACCATGCGTGAGCCGGCGGGAGACGATCCGGTCCTGAACGCGGACGCCGCCCGGGTGACGCCTTTCGGCGCTCTGCTGCGCAAGCTCAGCATCGACGAGCTGCCCCAGCTCTGGAATGTAGTCCGGGGTGACATGAGCCTGGTCGGTCCGCGCCCACTGCTGGTCGAATACCTGCCGTACTACTCCCCGGAGCAGCGCCGGCGTCACGCCGTCCGGCCGGGAATGACGGGAATCGCGCAGATATGCGGACGTAATCAGACGACCTGGGCTGAGCGGCTCGATCGCGACGTCTTCTACGCCGAGAACCACACGCTGTTGCTGGACCTGCAGGTTCTGGCTCGGACACTGGCCGCCGTTCTCCGCGGCGACGGCGGCATGGATGCGACCGAGCGGCTCGGGAAATTTCGGGGAACGCACAATGCAAGCGCGTAGCCGTGTGAAGACGAGCGGACGAACCGTAGTGATCTCGTCGGCGGGGCGACGTGTGGGGCTGGTTGGCTGCTTCCGGGAGGCTATGGGCAGCGCCGGCCGGATTGGGGCCATCGACAGCTCGCCCTTTTCCCCGGCTGCTTGCCTCGCGGATTCCGCGTGGCGTGTGCCAAACTGCAGATCGGCGGAGTTTCTGCCGTACGTTCTCGACTTATGCCGGCGCGAAGCAGTTTCACTTCTTGTGCCGACCATTGACACTGAGCTTGCCGCTTACGCTTCCGCCCGTCCACGCTTCGAAGCGGTTGGAACCTCGATCTATATCTCAAACCCTAAGGTTGTAGCCATCGCCGCTGATAAGGTCGCGACACACGAATGGCTGGTCCAGCACGGATTTCCGACTGTCCGGCAGGGTTTACCGGTCGAAGTGTTAGGTGCAAAGAAATCGTGGTCCTTGCCCCTGATCGCCAAGCCTCGCGACGGCAGTGCGTCCATTGGAGTTCAGCTCGTCCGCTGCTGGGCGGCGTTGGACGTGCTGGCGGAGACGGAGGATCACAACTACATCGTCGAGGAGATCGCGCCCGGAAGCGAATTCACGATTAATGTCTATGTGAACCGCGAAGGAGAGTGCGTCTGCGCCGTTCCACATCGACGCCTCGAAGTGCGCGCCGGGGAAGTCTCCAAGGGCGTGACGGTCAAGGATCGACGGTTGATGTCACTCGGACAGCAAATCGCTGAGGGTTTGCCGGGTGCGCGCGGGCCCTTGAATATTCAATGTTTCATGAGTGACTCGGGCAAAGTGAATGTGATCGAAGTCAATCCGCGATTCGGCGGAGGCTACCCGCTTGCCCACAACTCCGGGGCTCGGTTCACACACTGGATGATTGAGGAACTCGATGGCCAGAGGGTGGAACACTTTGACGCCTGGCAGGACGGCTTGGCCATGCTGCGCTACGATGAAGCGGTCTACGCTCCCATGTCAGGTTTCGCGGCCGAAACGCATGCCTAAAGTTTGCGTTGTCTTCGATCTCGACGACACTCTCTTCCTCGAAAGAGATTACGTGATCAGCGGATTTGAAGCCGTAGGGAAATGGGCCGCCGGAAGGTTAGCCATTCCACACTTCGCCAGCGAGTGCATCGAGCGGTTCGAAGGCGGCCAGCGTCACGACATATTTGACTCGGTACTGCGCGCGCATCTCGAAGGCGCCCCGCCGGGACTGGTGGCCTCATTGGTGGAGAGCTATCGAACTCACTCTCCCCGAATCGAACTGGCGTCTGACGCCAGGGCTGCCCTGGCTGGAATGCCGCAGGATTGGCCGGTCGCCGTGCTTACCGATGGTCCCGTTGCCTCCCAGAGCCGAAAATGCGCTGCCCTCGGATTGCGGTCGAGGGCAAGCTTGATCGTAATGACGGGTGAGCTCGGTCCCCGATTCTGGAAGCCCGGAACGGCCGGGTTTGAAGATATATCGGCGCGTGTGGCCGCGGACGCATTCGCGTATGTAGGAGACAATCCCGACAAGGATTTTGTGGCTCCAAGACAACTCGGCTGGACCGCCGTACGTATTCGACGGCCGCGCGGCCTTCATTACGCCGCCTCGAATTGCGCCGCGGCGCCTCCGGATTTCGAGATCGCAGACTGTCGTGAACTCGTCTCGATTCTCTCGCATCTCTGAGCAGCCAGTCGGTCGGCTTCGCCTTAAATGCATTCTGACGGCAAAGGGCCTGCTATGAGACAGCGAGTTCTCCTGTCCGTCCCTCACATGAGCGGAGCCGAACAGCCATATGTGCAACAGGCATTCTCGTCCAATTGGCTTTCAACGGTGGGCCCCAACCTCACGGCTTTTGAAGAGGCGATGGGGCACCGTTTCGGGGTCGCGGCCCTGGCGCTCAGTAGCGGGACAGCCGCCATCCACCTGGGATTAAGACTTCTCGGGGTCGGTTTGGCTGACGAGGTGTTTTGCCCCACGCTCACGTTCGTGGCCACCGCAAATCCGATCCGCTATCTCGGCGCTGAACCTGTTTTCCTCGATTCCAACGGAGATACCTGGAATGTGGACCCGGAACTGCTCGCTCGTGCGCTGAAGGACAGACGTCGCAAAGGGAGGCTTCCTCGCGCCGTCATTATTGTCCATCTGTTCGGGCAATGCGCGGACATGGATCCGATTCTGAAGACGTGCCGCGAACACCAGATTCCCGTTCTCGAGGACGCCGCCGAGGCTCTGGGCGCGTCCTACAAGGGGCGCCCCGCCGGGACCATGGGGGACGTGGGCGTTTTTTCCTTCAACGGCAACAAGATCATCACGACCACCGGAGGCGGCATGCTGGTGTCTCGAAATCCCGATTGGATTGGCAGGGCGCGCTTCTGGTCAACACAGGCGCGCGACCCTGGCATCGCCTACGAGCACTCGGAGGTGGGATTCAACTACCGGATGAGTAACGTGCTTGCCGGCATCGGACGGGGACAGCTTGAAGTGCTGGACCTGCGGGTTCTCCAACGCCGCGCCGTTGCCTTTCGGTATCGGGACGCCTTTCGTGACCTGCCCGGTATTTCCCCGATGCCGCAAGCGCCTTACGGACTGCATACCAACTGGCTGAGCTGTTTTCTCATTGAAGAAGAGAGATTCGGCTGCTCCCGAGACGACCTGATACGCCGCCTCGATGGGTCGAACATTGAGTCCCGGCCCGTATGGAAGCCGATGCACATGCAGCGGCTGTTCGCGGGCTGCGACCGTTACGGTGGCGAAGTGGCCGAAGATTTGTTTCGTCGTGGCATCTGCCTGCCCAGTTCCAGCAGCCTGTCGCCGCAGGACCAGTTCTATGTCATTGGCCAGGTGCGGGCCGCAGCGAATGCGCGCTCGCTTGAAGTCGAATACGCGGGAGTCACCAGCCCGTTGGCGACCTGATCTCGACGCTTCACTTGGAAGGGTCAGAACATATGTCTGGATCTGAGACTCTTCGTCCGGCTTTCCTAACCAGGGTTTTCCTGGCAGTCCGGCTCTTCGTCTGGACTCCAGATCGCCTCCAGCGATGGGTGCTGCGTGCCGTCCAATTCGTGATTTTCTTGACGGCCGGGGTTTTCGCCTTCTTGCTGCGTTTTGATTTCACTCTCCCGCAGCGCTATCGCCACCATCTCGTTGTTGCCCTCTGCGCCTGGGGTTTGGCAAAAATCATCGTTTTCCAGCTCTTACAGTTGGATCGCGGCTGGTGGCGATATACCTCCGTTCCCGACCTTATCCGTGTTCTGACCGGCAACGTTCTCGGGTCGGGTCTTGCGGCCGTGGCTTTGCTAGCTTTCGGGCCCGCAGGTTTCCCGCGGTCCCTTTACGTACTGGACCTCATCCTTTGCCTGGGCATGACAGCCGGAGTGCCCCTGGCGGTGCGGGTGGCATTCGAAACCTCGGGCGCTCATAAGGGCGCATCGAGGAAGCGTTCGTTGATTTACGGAGCAGGAGCCGCCGGAGTCATGCTGCTCGGTGATATTCGCCAGAATGCCCTGCCGCAGTACGAAGTGAATGGCTTCGTCGATGACAATCCCCAAAAACTGGGATTGCTGGTCCAGAGGGTCAAAGTTCTTGGCGACGGAACGAGGCTGGCTGAATTAATCAGCAAACATCGAATTGCGATGGTGTTGATTGCTATCCCCTCCGCTTCCAGTGTCCAGATGACCGAGGTTCTGCGCCACTGCCAGGAGGCCGGGGCTCCTTATCAGACGATCCCGCCTTTGGGAGAAATCATTGAAGCGAACGGCCTGGCGAAACAGATTCGAGACGTGGCGGTGGAGGATCTGTTGGGGCGCAGCCCCGCCCGCCTCGACGATCTGGCCATCGCGCGAAAGCTGGAAGGCAAGACGGTGATGGTGACCGGAGCGGCCGGTTCCATCGGATCCGAGATGTGCCGGCAGATCGCCCGGTTTCGCCCCAAGGCGATTGTCGGCTACGATATCTCGGAGACCGGCCTCTTTGACCTTAACCTGGAGATGGCGCAGCGTTTCCCGGAGGTCACATTCCAGCTACAAATCGGAAACGTCCAGAACCCGCAGCGACTTGACGAAGTACTGCAGGAACATCGCCCTTCAATCCTCTACCACGCGGCCGCTTACAAACACGTGCCTTTGATGGAGGCTCATGTCTTTGAGGCGTTGGAGAACAATGTTTTGGGATCGTACACAGCGGCCTTGGCGGCGGCAAAGTACGGCCTGGAAGACTTCGTGATGATCTCCAGCGACAAAGCCGTGCGGCCCACGAGCATTATGGGGGTGAGCAAGCGCCTGGCGGAGCTTGCCGTGAATTCATTACAGAACGGCCGAACCCGCTTCGTTTCCGTCCGCTTTGGCAACGTGCTTGGCAGTAACGGCAGCGTGATCCCGCTATTCAAGAAACAGATCGCGGCAGGCGGACCCGTGACGGTGACTCACCCCAGCATGCAGCGATACTTCATGACAATCCCGGAGGCCTCTCAACTTGTGCTCCAAGCGTCAACCATGGGTAAGGGCGGGGAAATCTTCGTCTTGGATATGGGCGCACCGGTGAAGATTGTGGATCTGGCACGAAACTTGATTCTACTCTCCGGCCTGCGTCCGGATGAGGACATTCGCATCGAGTTCACCGGCGTCCGTCCCGGCGAAAAGCTCTATGAGGAACTGAGCGCATTTGAGGAATCAACGGTGCCAACCGCACACGAGAAAGTGAAGGTGTTTACCGGACCTTCGCTCACCTGTCAGGACATGAAAGAGACTATTCTGGCGCTGCAGCGGATTTGTGCGGCACGAGATTTGGCCCAACTGGTTCTGCGGCTGAAGGAGATTGTGCCGGAGTACAACCCCAGCTCACATGTCTTACAGCGCATCGTGGCGGAAAAGAGTCTGCGGGAAGAGAAGCGTGTGTTAGCGCGGGCAGCCGCAGCGTAGCGGATTCCGAAATCGAGTCTCCGATCATGACAACCGCTCGAACTTGAGCGGTTTTTTGTTTGTGTAGGCGTCCTGCTTCACTCAGCCATCTGTTAGCATGGTCGCGCATGACCGACGCTCGGAAAGCAACATCCGCGGCACTCTGCATCGCTCTGACGCTTGGAGCCGGCGCGTGCGCACGCCATAGCCGGAAGGCACGGAATCTGCCGCCGGCGGGTCCGGCCGGCATCGAAAAGATCCAGCACATCGTGTGGATTATTCAGGAGAACCGCAGCTTCGATAATTATTTCGGGACTTTTCCCGGCGCCGACGGCATCCCGGCGGGCACTTGTTTGTCTGAACTTCCCGGATCGGCCAGGTGCGTGAAGCCGTTTCACCTGACCAACGGCATGCCCGAGTGCGATCTCAAGCACGAGTGGGAAATTGCACACGCCGCCTACGATCACGGGGCCATGGACGGCTTCGTGTGGGCGGAAGGCAGCTCCTACACGATGGGGTATCTTGACGAGGGCGACATCCCGAACTACTGGAATTACGCCCGGCATTACGCGCTTGCCGACCACTTCTTCTCGTCGCTGAACGGGCCGAGCATGCCGAATCACGTCTTCACGGTGGCGGCGCAGTCCGGCGGGCTGATCACCAACGCCTGCTCTACGGATCATGAGCTCGAGGCGCTGGAAGACTCGACGGGCGATCCGGACGGATTCAGTTTCGCGAGCATGATAACGCTGCTCGCCGCCAAGGGAATCTCGTGGAAGTATTACGTGGAGACGCCGGCGGTGATACCGCCCAAGACCGACGACCACTGCCACGTCTTTTATCCCCAACCGCAGCAATTGGGCCTGTGGAACCCGCTGCCCGGCTTCAAGACGATCCGAGACGATCCGAAGATGATGGCGCGTCTCGTGAACGTTACGGAGTTCGAGCAGGATTTGGAGAAGGGAACGCTGCCCGCGGTGAGCTGGGTCATTCCGGATTTTCAGGACAGCGACCATCCGCCGGAGCCGGTGTCGCAGGGCATGTGGTACGTAACGAATCTTGTCAACGGCCTGATGAAAAGCCGCTTCTGGGCTAGCAGCGTCGTCTTTCTGACGTGGGACGATTACGGTGGCTTCTACGATCACGTTCCACCGCCGCAGGTGGACGCTTACGGGTACGGGCCGCGCGTGCCGCTGCTGATCATTTCGCCGTACGCCAAGCCCGGCTACATCACGCACCAGACGGGAGACTTCACCTCGGTGTTGCGCTTCGTCGAAGAGCGCTTCCGGTTAAATACTTTGAGCACGCGCGACCATTTCGCGAGTGACATGAGTGACGCTTTCGACTTTACGCGTTCCCCCGATCCGCCGCTGATCATCCCCGTGCCGCAAGGTTCAAGTTCCACCTACACGCCGCTCGCGTGCACATACAATCCGAGCGTGCCCATTCAGGGCGTCGCGGAACACCCGAAGTCTCCCGGGCCGCCAGACTGACGGTCGCATCCGCCGAGGACGCGCTGTAGCGGCGGTGTCCTCACCGCCGCAGGAAGAGCGTGTCCGTCGCGTCAACGGCGTCGCGGGTGGTAGCTGTCGGAACAGTCGAGAAGTGTGATCAGTAGGGAAGTGTCGACGTAGGACTCAGTCCTTTTCGCCATAAGTAACTTCATCGATGGACTGGCTGGATCGCGGATCGCCGGTTTCCAGGATGCCGGCGTAACGCATCCAAGGCATTTCGCGGGAAGTGGGCAGCGCCTGACGAAGAGCGCGCCGAACCAACTCGGACACGGAAATTCGAAGCGCTTTGGCTTCCTTCTGGGCCAGGCAATACTCGTTCTCATCGATGCTGATCTTGATTCGAATCACGTAATCATCATCTCACATCCATAACACGGCCTGCTGTCCTGGCTCGCGTCGCCCGCGCATGCCCGCGTGTGACGGCGCTCACGAATGAGCATGCGCGAGGTCGAGTACAATGCTTGGTTAGCCATGCCCCATCACTCTTACTCTTCGGGCTGGACAATCTCCGCGCTATTGGTGTCCCTGCTGGCCATGGCGGGGCCGGCGTTCGCGGCCAGCTCATTCAGCGGCACGTTGCGCGCGAGTGGTGGGAATCCCGTCAACGGAGCGATCGTCAAGCTGCGACTTGCCGGCAGTCACCAAATCAGCCAAACCACCACCGATCAGGCGGGAGTATTCGCCTTCACCGGCGTCGCCGCGGGCGATTATCAAGTCACGGCAAGCTGGAAGGGAAAGACGTGGACCGCGGCGAAGCCGGTCAGCGTCAAGGACGGAATCAAGCTCGCCGCGGTGTTCCAGCTTTCTTCGTCGCCCTCTCTCGAACTTCAAATCCTGACTGCGCAAGAGAATCCGGGACAGGCGGGCCAGACGGCATTGTCGCAACAAGCATCTTCATCGCAGAGCCAGCCTGGCGAGGGCAACACCCAGCTCTCGACCCAGCAAGTAGCGAATCTGCCGCTGAACCAGCGCGATTTCACCAAGCTTCTGGCGCTGGCTGGCGGCACCACGACGGATACGAATGGCGCCAACAATTTCACCTTGCAGTTCGCCATCAACGGGCAGCGCGGCGTGACGGCTGTGTTCGCGATGGACGGCTTTTACACGGCCGACCCCGAACTCGGTGGCGCCACTTTCTCCAATTTCAATGTGAATGCCATCCAGGAGATTCAGGGTCAGTCGGGTGTGATGCCCGCGGAGATCGGCGAGGGCGCGGCGGGTTACACGAACGTGATCACCAAGCCGGGAACCGATCAGCTTCATGGCGACGTGTTTGAGTTCGTTCGCAACTCGGCCTTTGACGCGCGCAATTTCTTCGACCGCCGCAGCCTCGTGAGCCCCGGCCGCATTCCGCCCTTCCAACGTAACGAATTCGGATTTGACCTGGGCGGGCCGGTGAAGATCCCCGGAGTCTACGACGGTCATGGGCGCACATATTTCTTCGGCGAATACCAGGGATTCCGCCAGGAGTTGGGCACCACCCAGAATCTTTCCGTGCCCACGGAGGCAGAACGGAACGGATACGATACGACCGCCTTTCCGGGAGACACGCTGATGGTTCCGGTGAGTCCGGCCATCGTTCCT
>JASHQD010000224.1 GCA_030037755.1 Terriglobia bacterium | reverse complement strand
CGGCTCCAAGAGGCGGCACGGCGCGATGACCGCATCCGCATCGCGCATTTCCGGCAGAACCTCGGCCAGACAGCGGCAATGGCGGCAGGATTCCGCCTGGCGCGAGGCAACGCCGTGGTCACGCTCGACGGCGATCTGCAGAACGACCCGGCCGATGTGCCGTCGCTGGTGGCGCTGCTCAAGGAATGGGATGTCGTGTGCGGCGTGCGTGTCAAGCGTCGCGACACGTGGCTGAAGCGCATTTCCTCGAAGATCGCCAACGGATTTCGCAACTGGGCCACCGGCGATGATATCGTCGATACGGGCTGCACGCTGAAGGCGTTCCGGCGCGAATGGCTTCAAAACTTCGAGCCCTATCGGGGCATGCATCGCTTCCTGCCCACGCTGCTCAAGATGCGCGGAGCGCGCGTGACGCAGGTGCCGGTGCGCCATCGTCCTCGTCGCGCGGGCAAAACGCATTACGGTACGTGGGGCCGGATGGTGAAAGGTCTCGCGGATGTGTGGGCGGTCAGATGGATGCAGAAGAATTACGTGGATTACGCCAGAGAATTGGAGGTCGAAGAACAGGAGCCAGAGTTCAGAAGTCAGAAGGCAGAAGACAGAAGTCAGTAATCAGTTGTCGGTCGTCGGTTGACTTCTGATTTCCGCCAACTGGCAACCGATAACCGGCAACCGAGAACCGATACCCTCGATGAAACCGCGCTACCTCCTTCTCGCTCTCCTGACGATCGCCGCCTGCCTCTTCTTCATCGGCCTCGGACGCCTGCCGCTCATCGAGCCTGACGAAGGGCGCAACGCCGAAGTCGCGCGCGAGATGCTCTCGCTGCACGACTGGATCACTCCGCATTACGACACGCTGCCGTATCTCGACAAGCCCGCCGTATTCTTCTGGCTGGTCGCGGGATCGTTTCGCGTTTTCGGATTGTCGGAGACGGCGGCGCGTCTGCCCTCCGCGTTGGCGGGATTGGGAACTGTGCTGTTGATCTGGCTGCTCGGATGCCGCATGTTCGGCGAGCGCAGCGCCTGGCTCGCCGGGATCATGTTCGCCACCTCGCCCCTTGCCCTGGTCTTTGCGCGAGTCGTGATTTTCGACATGACGCTGGCGTTTCTGGTGACACTGGCTCTGGTTGCATTCTGGATCTCGCACCAGTCCGGGCGTCCACGACGCGATCTCGACTGCCTGATGTTCGGCGCCGCCGGCCTGGCCACGATCACCAAGGGGCCGGTGGGATTCCTGCTGCCGCTCCTGATCATTCTCGTCTATGCCGCGGTCCAGAGAAAGCTCGGCGAGATGAAGCGACTCGCGTGGATGCCCGGAATCCTGATCTTTCTCGTGGTGAGTCTCCCTTGGTTCATCGCCGTATCGGTCCGCAATCCGGATTTCCCGCGCTATGCCTTCTGGGACGAGAGCCTGCTGCGCTTCACCACGAGCCACGCCCATCGCGGCGGCAGTGTTTTTTACTATATTCCCGTGTTCCTGGTTGGATTTCTGCCCTGGAGTTTTCCTCTCCTCTTCGCGGGAATCAATCGCATCCGGAGCTGGAAGCGGCTGCGCGACGGGAGCGCCGCGCCACAAGCCTTTTTGCTGTCGTGGGCGCTGGTGGTTTTTGCATTCTTCTCAGTCTCACACTCGAAGCTGCCCGCCTATTTTCTGCCCGCGCTCCCCGCTCTGGCGCTGCTGCTGGCCGACATCTGGAACGATGACGTGAGAGCCGACGCGCCCGGCAGACGTCCCGACTGGCTGACGGCCGGATTCGCCGTTCTCATTGCCATCGGAATCCTTACGGCCGCGGTGCCGGCGTGGATGGAAACTCCGTCCTTTCACCGGCACATCGTCCGCAAGATTGACCCCACAATGCTGGATGGCCTTCGCTCCTCGATTTTCATCAGCGGCCTCGTGCTGGCTGCGCTCGGCATTCTCGGACGCAATTTCGCCGCCCGCTCGCGCGGGCGGGTTTACGCTGCCGGGAGCCTGGCGATCTTTGCCTTTGCCGCGCCCCTGCTCGCGGTGCGATGGTGGGACACGGTTCAGTCCTACGCGGCGACGGACAGCACCAAGGAGTTGGCGTCGGACATCATGCGAGGCAACGAGCGCAATCTGCCGATTTACGGCTACTACTATTTCCGACCCGGCCTGCCCTTCTATCTGCGGCGCCCGGTGGGACTGGTCACGACCCAGGCGAGCGAATTCACTAGCGGCTACATCGCTGCCCACTGGCCGGCGATCCGCGCCAAGGCCGCGGGGGATGCGTCGAGAGCCGCCGATGAGTCCCGCGCGCTCTTTCTGGATGCCAACGAGTTCGCGGCCCTGGGACGCACCTCGCCCGAGCCCTTTCTGGTAATCGTTCAGAACGAAGAAGTCCCCGACGTGGACAAGCTGGTATCACCGCTGCTGCCTCTTTGGCAGGCCTGGAAGTACTCGGTGTGGAAAGCTTCCGGCCCCGAGCCGAAAATCCGGTCGAATCCCTGATCAACTGTTCCGCCGAGTCGCGCTATCCTTGAACTTGCGGCGAGCGGCTGCCGCGCCTGCGACCCTTCATGTGCGGTATTTGCGGCATTTTCAATTTGAATCTTGACCCCTTGACGCGTCCGGAGCGCATCGCTCCCATGACCGCGCGGCTGTTTCATCGCGGGCCCGACAGCGAGGGACGATTCTCGCGTCCTCACCTTGCGCTCGGCATCCGCCGTCTGAAGATCATCGATCTCGAAACCGGCGACCAGCCGCTCGCCAACGAAACCGGCAGCATCACCCTGATCTACAACGGCGAGATCTATAACTTTCGCGAGCTGCGGCAGCAGCTCCTCGCGCGAGGGCACCAGTTCCGCACGCATTGCGACGGCGAGGTGATCGCGCATCTGTACGAAGAGAAGGGCCCGGACTGCTTGGAAGATCTGAACGGCATGTTTGCCATCGCGCTCTGGGACGAGCCGAACCGTCGATTGTTGCTCGCCAGGGATCGCGCCGGCGAGAAGCCACTGTACTACTGGCAGGCCGGCGATACTCTGGCGTTCGCTTCCGAGATCAAATCGCTGCTCGAATATCCCGAGGTGTCGCGCGAGCCCGATTTTCAGGCATTAACGCAGTACTTCTTTCACGGGTACATTCCTGCGCCGCGCAGCGCGTTTCGCGACATCCGCAAATTGCCGGCCGCGCACCGGCTTCTGGTGGAAAACGGACGCCTATCGATCGAGTCCTACTGGCGCCTGTCCGATCACCTGCGCCCGGCGGATGCGGCCGCGGTCAATCGTCAGGCCGAGGAAGAGATCGTTCTCGAGCTGCGGCGCCGCATTCGCGAGGCGGCGATTTCGAGACTGGTCAGTGACGTGCCACTGGGCGTATTCCTGAGCGGCGGCGTCGATTCCTCCACGCTCGTCGCGCTCATGAGCGAACTGGCGCCGGGCCATGTGAATAGTTTTTCGGTCGGATTCACGGACCGCAGTTTCAATGAGGAGCCGTTTTCGTCCCAAGTCGCGCGGCGATTTCGAACGCGTCATCATACGCTCGAAGCCAACACACAGAATCTGCGCGAGGCGCTTGACGCGATGGCCGATCGCCTCGACGAGCCTTTGGCGGACCCGGCCGTGCTGCCGACTTATCTCATCTCGCGCTTCGCCCGATCGGAGATTACGGTGGCATTGAGCGGCGAAGGCAGCGACGAGCTCTTCGGCGGATATCCCACGTACATCGGCGTCCCTCTGGCCGAATCGTACCTGCGATTGCCACGCGCGATCCGCCATAGTCTTATCGAGCCCGTCGGCAAGCGCCTGAGGGTCTCGCCGGGCGCAGTTCCGTTGGGATTGTTCCTGCAGCGATTCTTTGCCCACGCCGAAAAACCGGCGGCCCAACGGCATCTCACCTGGTTCGGCATGTTCGCTCCGGACGAGATCGAGCGCCTACTCGCGCCGGCGTGGCCTGGACCGCATCCCGGGCAAGCGCCCGAGACGATTTTCGCGACCCTGGACCGCGTCCTCGAAGGCGCGCGTCCGGAGAACGCCCTGGCCGGGACTTTGTATCTCGACTTCCGCACCTACCTCGAAGACAATCTGCTGGTCAAGGTCGATCGCGCGAGCATGGCGTGTTCGCTCGAAATGCGCACGCCGTTTCTCGATCACCGGCTGGTGGAATTCGCGGCGGGATTGCCGGCATCGCTGAAGCTGCGCGGTCTCCACCTCAAGTATATTCTGAAGAAGGCCGTGGAACCGTGGCTCCCGCGCGAGATCGTTTACCGGCAGAAGCGCGGATTCTCGGTCCCGATTGCCGGATGGATGCGCGGCGAACTCGCTCCGCTCATCGCCGAAAAACTCGATCCGGAAAAGTTGAAGCGCCAAGGCTGGTTCGATCCGGCGTTCGTCACCCGCCTCGTCGAAGAACACCGCAGCGGACGCGCCGATCATCGCAAGGCCCTGTGGACTCTGCTCTCCTTCCAACTCTGGCGCGAACGTTGGATGCGATGAACAATCGATATTGGAATCCGCCGCCGCGCGAGGCTTTCACGGCCAAGGAGCGCGAGGTTATCGACCGCTGCCGCACGCCGCGCCAGGTGCAGGCGTTTCTGCGCTCGCTGCCTTACAACTGGGAGCGCAAGGGCGAGACGCTGCGGACGTTCCGCGGCGTGGTGCGGCACTGGGAGGCCCACTGCCTCGAGGGCGCGCTCACGGCCGCGGCCATCATGGAACAACACGGTTATCCTCCGCTGCTGCTCGACATCGAATCGCAGGACAAACTGGACCACGTCCTGTTTCTGTTCCGGCAGCGCGGCCACTGGGGAACAATCGCCCGTTCGCGGGATGCCGGACTGCACGGCCGCAAGCCCGTATTTCGCGCCGTCCGCGATCTGGTGATGAGCTACGTCGACCCTTACGTCGACAACACCGCTCGCGTTCGAGCCTATGGGATCGCCGACTTGCGGGAACTCGTGCGCGTGGACTGGCGATTGTCCGAGAAGAATGTGCGGTCGGTGGAGCGCGCCCTGATCAACCTGCCACACCGGCCGATCAAGACTTCGGATCGCCGCCACCGC
>JASHQD010000223.1 GCA_030037755.1 Terriglobia bacterium | reverse complement strand
GTGGGTGGCCATCTATGTTCCGGCGCGCCGGGCTACTCGCATCGATCCGCTCATCGCGCTGCGCAACGAATGACCAAGAGCGATTAGCGGCCTCCCCGCCCCGTATGCCCTTCGCAGACTGTTCTCTAACATCGCGCAGACGGATACAAACGCAGAGTTTCGCAGCCCGGAAACTCTGTTTTTGCTGCTCTTCCGATCCCCTGAATCATTTTCATCTTATCAGCGGCTTCTAGACGATTCACATCGGGCCGGGTAAATGTCGACGTCAGATCGCCGATAAAAAGAGTCCGGGCTTCAGAACCCCACCGAAGCGTTCGCTATGGGCCTCACATCAGGCGCCTCAGGGCGGCGCGGGCTTCGCCAATTTGCGGAAGACTGGCGCTGGAATGGTCGAAGTGGGACAGGAATTCCTGGTACTCGTTGGCCGCCTGGTCGCGCTTTCCGGTTGCTTCATAGACCTGGCCTAGACACAAATGCGCCAGGGCGCCGCGTAATGGGGAGCGGGAGAGCATCTTATTGGGATTACTGATATCGTTCTCTTCGAGAACCGCTCTCCGTAAGTCCTGCTCGGCCCGGGCGTAGTCTTTGGTCTCAAAGTAGCCCCAGCCGCGGAGGTACAGAAAAACAGGATTAATTGCGACGGGCAGCCGGTCCGCCGCTGCGAGCACGCCTTGCCCATCCTTGCGCGCCAGGGCGGCGTAGAGGGCGTTGTAATTCCTCATGCGTTCGATGCCCGCCGGGCCAACCTCGGGGCGAGCCGCGGCATAGAGTTGGAGGCTGCGCTCGGAGGCCGCCGCGTCGCCCAGCGCCGCCTGCAACATCGAAATCGCCCGATTTTCCCTTCCTGAGAGTTTTTGCTCACGGGCGAAGGTGAGATCAGAGGCTATCCCCTCCCCAGTCAGAAGCGAAATCATGGCCAAGGACTGGAGGGCATCATCGGCGCCGGAGTTTTGTCCGGCTTGCGCCAGGTCCCGCACGGCGTGCTGGTAGCTCGCTCGCGCTCCCTCCAAATCTCCCCTGGTTTCCTGAAACTGTGCCACGAATTCCGGAAGGTAGAGCTTGGCCGCGCCGGTAACCCGCTGGGCATAGTCCTGAAGTGCCGAGTCGGCCAAGTCGAACTTCCGCTGGTCCGCATAAACCAGTGCCAGCTTTACGTAATCCACGTAGTCCACGAAGTCGGGTTTGATCGCGATGACGCGGCGATAGGCTTGCACCGCTTCGTCATCGTGATTCGCTTCGAACAGCACGTCCCCCCGATTGTCCCAAGGATTCGGGTCATTGGGGAGAACGGCCCGGTACTGATCGTCGGCCTCGAGCGCCGCCGGCAAATTCCCGGTTTGCCCCTGCGCGTAAACCAGCCAACCCAGGAGCATTTCACTCCTGGGATCGAGTTGGAGTCCCTCTTGCAGCACGGACACAGCACGGCCGGCCTCCCCTGTCACGCGCAATTCCTCCTCGAGCGTTCCCCGAGCCTCCTCATCGCGGGGAAACTCCTTCAGGAGGGATTCCAGGATCTGATTTCCTGCGGCCTGGTCTCCGGCCCGATAAGCTTCGTCTGCCTGGAAGTGGAGCAGGTCCTGGCGCGGCAGCCGCGCCTGAAGATCCTTGATCTTTCCCCGAAGCTCCTGGCTTTTGCGCAGATCCCCCATGACCTCGAGGTCGTCGGCAAGGTGCCAATAACCCAGCGCGAACTGGGGGTCGAGCCGGACGGCTTCCTCAAACTCCCGAATCGCGTCGTCATAGAAAGCGCGCCGTTCGAAATCGAGCCCAAGCTGATAGTGCTTGTAGGCCTCGATGTTGGAGGTCGCCGCCATCTCGATGCTGGGACCATTGGAGACAGGTGCTGTTGAGGGCACAAAGCGCTCCGCCACCTGGCTCGTGACCGCATCGACCATGCCGAAGATCCCTTGAATGTCGGGCGCTTCGACCTTGTCGGAAAACAGGACCCGACCCGTTTGAGCATCCTGTACCTGGACGTCGAGGCGAAGCTGCTTGGGTCCGACGCGCAGAAGCGTTCCGGTGATAAAGGCGTCGGCGTCCGCATTGCGCGCCACTTTCACTGCTGAAGCCGGGTCAAGCTCCGTCGTTTCCTTCATCCCCAGGCGCTGCACTTCCGAGAGAATCCGCTCCGTCGAGAGCACGTCCAGGCCTTTCACCTGAGCCAGATTCGTGGTCAGCATCTCGGTCAGCCCGCGGTTAAGCCAATCGAGCGACGGATCCTGGGAGAGATTGGAGAAGTAGAGCACTGCCAGGGACTTTTCGTTTCCCGCTGACTGGCGGGCCGGCGCGCGCCGCCACAAGGCGTACCAGGCTATCCCCAGCACGACGACCGGCAATCCCGCGGCAAGAATCAGGAATCCGAATCGACGCGGCCTGACAGATTGGGCAGGTGACGGCGTGGCTGCGCCCGGCGCCTCGAGGACGGCCAGAGGCGGCGCGACCGCGCTCAGTCCTGTCGGAGGCGGTGAAAGCGCACTCGCAACGCCTGGCAGCGGAGTTGCCGCCCCATTTCCGGCCGCAAGCGATGCAGACTCATTCGGCCCTTCCGGCCATGTTTGGCTGGGCAGCGCTACCATCGATCCGCCGGGCTCTCCGACCGCCGCCCGGGCGCCCGACCGCCCGGAATCCGTGTCGCGCTTCACCCGCTTGAGGTCTGTCCGCAAGTCGGAGGCGCTTTGATAGCGCAGATCGGGATCCTTCTCAAGCGCCTTGGAGATGATCTCTTCCAGTTTGGGGGGTAAGTCGCGATTCAGGCGCAAAGCGGAAATCGGGTTGCGATTCAGAATAGCCTCCTGAATCACACCCGAAGTGTTGCCGCTGAAGGCGGGAACGCCCGTGGCCATCTCGTAAAGCACCAAGCCCAGCGAAAAAATATCCGTCCGCTCGTCGAGATCTTCACCCCGTACCTGCTCGGGCGACATGTACGCTACCGTCCCCATGGTGACGCCCGGGCTGGTGAGGAACTCTTCGTGCGCGGAAGCCGTGAGCATGCCGAACGCGTCCGCTCCTCCCGGCTGGGGACTCGATCGAATGACCTTCGCCAAACCAAAGTCCAGGATTTTCGCCTGGCTTCGCCGGGTGACAAAAACATTGGCGGGCTTGATGTCCCGGTGCACGATGCCTTGGGAATGCGCCGCGGCGAGCCCGTCCGCGATCTGAATCGCCAGGTCGAGCAGGGTATCGGTCTTGAGGGGCCTGGATTCTATCCGATGCTTCAGCGTTTGCCCTTCCAAAAGCTGCATCGCGATGAAAGGCTCGCCTTGGTGCTCGCCGATCTCGAAGATCGTACAGATGTTAGGGTGGTCCAATGCCGAAGCGGCGCGCGCCTCTCGACGGAAGCGTTCAAGCGCTTGCGGATCCCTGGCTACACCTTCGGGCAGGAACTTCAACGCCACGAAGCGGCCCAAATGGAGGTCCTCGGCTCTGTAGACGACACCCATGCCGCCGCCACCAAGCTTCTCCAGCACGCGATAGTGCGATACCGTTTGGCCGATCAAAATGTGAAAGATACCCTTGACGTCCATCTTAGGCCGCCGCCAGCGGGCCAGTCAACGCGCATTCGATGTTGCGGAGTCCCTGCTCCCGGGCCGCCTGCCAATTCAACTTGCCGGTAAACGGGCTATCCGTGGTGTGCCAGCGGTCTTTCCGGGCGAATGGCCGGGCACCCGGACAGAGCTCGGTGGCGTTCTGATGGGGCGGATGCCCCGATCTCTCAATGGAAGAGTGCCCCGTGATCCATTCCGAAGCTGACTTGCGCCAAAACCAGTGAAGTACAATTGACTTCGTACCTCAAGAGTCCGGCCACGAGGGCGCGGTTTCAAAGGCGGTAACGATAGCGTAGAATTTGTGCCAATTCCACGGAGGACGAAAGACATGCGGCGGTACCATCACATCGGAATTCCCACTACCGAAGCGAAGCCTGGGGAGACCCACTTGAAACACCTGAAAGTCTTTGTCGTCAGCCACGAGAAAAGCGAATTCGGCGTGGAGTGGATGCGTTTCGAAGCGGACGCACTGGTCCCTGATCTCGTGCGGCACGTTTCGCACGTCGCGTTCGAAGTGGCCGATCTCGCCTCCGAGCTTGCCGGCCGCGAAATCCTGATCCCTCCGAACAGCCCGTCCGAAGGCGTGCGCGTCGCCTTCATCGTCGAAAACGGCGCGCCCATCGAACTGCTCGAATTCACCGACCCCAACCACCCTGCACGCCGGCAGAGCGAGATGCTGACAGAAACGCCCTCCGTCCAAACCACCTCTTAGAATGGTGTCGAAAAGCGCCTTCGATTCATGCATCGGATTTTTCAGAACCCTGTCGGCATCGAGGGTCGCGTCAGCAGCATCCGGACACAAAGGCGACTTTTGAGGGCCAGTTCGAGACAGCGAACCCTAAACACCGGGCGCGTGTCGCCTTCGGGCCAGTTGTGGCCGCCCCAGCGTGTGACGCCCGGGGCTACCACATGAAGCGCAGCGCGAATTGGATCTCGCGCGGATCGCCGGGGCCGCCCGAGGCCTGCCCGGCGATGGGCTGGACCGTATTACCGATCACGCCGAAGGTCGAATCGCTGATGTTGCCGTCGGGCAGCGAAAAATTCGGCTGGTTGAGCAGGTTGAATATCTCGGCCCGGAATTCAAGCTTCTTGGACTCCGTCAGCCGGAAGTCGCGGATCAGGGAGAAGTCCCAGGTAGCCTCTCCGGGCCCGTTCAAGGTGTCGCGACCGGCGTCCCCATAAGTGAACTGGGCCGGAACGGAGAACGCAGACCGCAGTGCCCACTGGTTCACGGTCTGCGGAGCCGGGTAGATCGGAGCGCCTGCCACCACGTTCGGACGGTCGTTGCCGTCCCCATTCTCGCTGGGGTTGCCTCCGACGGTCACGGTGTAAGGAGCGCCCGACTGAAGCAGCGCGATGCCGGCGACCTGCCAGTCTTCGACGAGGAAATTAGCCTTGGGGTTCTGAAGACGACCCACCGAGCGGCCGAAGGGCAGATTGTAGACATAGGCCAATGAAAAGCGCTGGCGGTAATCGAAGTCAGCCCGGCCTTTTTCGGCGGCGATGTCCGATGAATTCTCCGGAAAGTTCGAATCGGCATTGGTGCCGAAGTAGGTGGAATTCGTGTCCAGGGCCTTGCCGTAGGTGTAGGCTGCAATGATCGCCATGCCGTTGTTGTAATGCCGCTCCATCTTGACCTGAAGCGAATGGTAAATCGACGTGCCGACCGAGTCGGTGTAGGACTGGCTCAGGAAATCCGGATAGGGTCGCGGACAGGCGATGGTGCCGTTCACAACACAGGCCGCCGGATTGGAGTTGTTCCGCTGGTTCGGGTCCCATTCGAGCGGCAGATACAAGCCGCGGGTGCCCACATACCCGACGTCCAAAAGCCAGGACTGGCCAAACTGTTGCTGCCAGTCGAGCGACCACTGATACACCGTGGAGTCGTGAAGGTTGACGATTACAGGGTTCGAGGTGGGATACAAGGCTCCGGCCAGCGACGGCGATGAAAAGAGGTTTTGAAGAAGCAAGCCGGTGGCGAGAGGCAATCCTCCCGCTCCGGGCGGGGTCTGCAGGGCGGTGAAGACCGCCGATTCATTGTCGAGCAGATTTCCTTCGGAGAGGTCGAAGAACGGCGGATTAAAACTCTTCTGGAAGTACAGCTCACCGGGCATCTGATCGTAGTACATTCCAGCCCCGCCGCGAATCACCGTCTTGTTGCTCTTGAAAGGCTGCCAGGCAAAGCCGAAGCGAGGTCCGAAGTCGGTGCGGTCCGGACGCTGTAGCGCGCGATTCGCTGAGCTGCTGCCGAGGTTGAGAGTCCCCGAAGGCACGAACGTCCCCACCGGCGCTCCGGCGGCGGTGTTAACCGTCCCTTCGAAGCAATCGAGCGTGGCGGCGCTGGTGCCGGACACCAGCAGCGCCCCCGGACTGCCGCAGACATTCGTGTTGTAGTCGAATCCGGCCAGATGATTGAACTTGTCCGTAACCGGCGTGTTGTACTCGTAGCGAAGGCCGTAGGTGATGGTAAGATTCGGCCGGGCCTTCCAACTATCCTGGGCAAAGTAATCGTATTCGCTCCCGGTACCGGAAATGTACCCCTCGAAACCATCCACCCACGACGTCGGAATGCCGAAGAGCGCGTCCGCGACACCGTTGCCGAAGCTGCAGGTCGCGGAGGGGCAAACTGCCGCCAGTTCCGCCTGAACGGACGATGGCAGAGCGCCGAGAACCGCCCCGCCCGTCACCTGTCCGCTGAAGCCGTAGCTGGCGCGCGCGTCGATGTCCTCGTAAAAGTTGCCGCGCTTGATCTGCCGGAACTGGAATCCGTAGGCCAGCTCGTGAGTACCGTGGATCTGGGTCAGAGTATCGCCGTACTCGAAAGTGTTCACGGCTCCGGCTTGCGGATAGCTCGTGTCGGAGCCGGGAGCGTCGGAAAAGCCGCCGAAGCTAAGGTTGGGCACACCGATGTCACGCGGCGCCGTCAACAGGTTCTTCAAGCCCAGCTCCAAGGCAATCGGATTGCCCTGGTCCTGAGTTGTCCAGTGATACTGCCAGCGGTTGTAATCGGCCTTGGCCTCGTTGACCAGCGTCGGAGAAAACGTGTGCGTCCAGTCGATGCCCCCGGCCATGAACCAGTCGTCGCGGAAGGTGCCGTAACCCGGCAGGCCGGTTGGCAGCCCTGAGGGCGAGAATTCGGAATCGGTGGTCAGGTTGTAGCGCACGAAGGCTGAATCCTTCGACCCCCACCGATGATCGAAGCGGCCCACGTAGTCGTTGGTATAAATCTTCTGCTTCACCACGGCGGTATAGTTCTCGCCGCCCGAGCACGGAGCCACGTTCAGGTTCGGTTGCGGGTAGATGTTCACCAGGCCCTGGCCCACCGGATCAACCTTGCCCGTGGGAAATGACGGGGCGAGGTACTGGACGTTGTTGCCGGGAACCATCAGCGGCGCGGACGGGTTGAACAGTACCAGGGGATCGAGCAGGACCTCACTGCCGCTCGCGCATGTGCCACCCAGGGTAGGCGGGAGCAGCTCGGAAAAATCGCCGTTGCGTTCCGCCACGTCCGGCACCGAGCCGCGGCTGTAGAAGTCATGCAGATTGCGGAGGCCCTCGTAGTTCAGGAAGAAAAAGGTCTTGTCCTTGCCGTCGTAGACGTTCGGGATCGACAGCGGCCCACCGATGCTCGCGCCGAACTGGTTGCGATGAAAACTCGGCACCGTGGGTTCAAAGTAGTTTCGGGTATCGAGGGCATTATTACGGAAATACTCGTACAGGGAGCCATGATACAGGTTGGTCCCCGACTTGGTGACGATGTTCACCTGGGCGCCCGCGCTGTTGCCGAACTTGGCGTCATAGACGCCCGTCTCCATGCGGAACTCCTGAATCGAGTCGAGCGGTGGGGTGGCCGAATAGGTTCCCACCGCGATAGACGTGTCGCTCATGCCGTCGAGCAGATAAGTGTTCATCGTCTCGCGCATGCCGTTCACGTTGATGGAGCCGCCGCGATTGTCGTTCAGCTCTGAGCCCTGCGTGCCCGGCACCACGCCGGGCGTAAAGAGCATCGCCTCGAGGAAGCTGCGTCCGTTGAAGGGCAGTTGCGAGACCTTGGACTCTTCAATGGTTGTGCCCACCGAGTAGGTTTGGGTGTCGAGCACCGGCGGCGCCGCTTCCACCTGGACGGTGGTGCTCGCCCGGCCTACCTGGAGCTGGACGTCGAGCTTCGCTTGCTGGTCCACGGCCAGCGCGATCGGCCCTTCGCTGAAATGGCTGAAGCCCTGCTTCTCGACGGTGATCGTGTAGCGTCCGGGCGGCAGCAGCGGCAACGTGTAGGAGCCGTCGCGCGAAGTGACCGTGGTCAGGGCGAATCCCGTGTCTTGCTCGGTGGCGGTCACCTTCGCATCCGGAACGACACCGCCGGACCGGTCCGTCACCAATCCCGTAAAACTGCCCTTCGACTGCTGCGCGCCGGCCGGAACCAGTCCGGCCAGCAAAACGATGGTCACAGCGAATATCGCAGACACCGCGGTTCCACAAAAGCGCCGCATGTCACGACCTCCCCCGGTACGGTTTTCACGCGAGCCTGAGCCCGCGGCGACAGTACGCCAACTCTGCGATTCTTCCCGATGCCAAGAAGAAAAAGACTGGACTGCCCGCGAGCTGAAGAGCGAAGACCATCCGAGATCCCGGGGCCCCAGTTTGCACATGTGCGGGGAGTTTATGTGCGATTCGGACGGCTGTCAAGCGCCTCGACGTTTTCGAGTCTTTCGTACTATTGATATATATGCCGAGGAAATATAGCCTGCTCCATTAAGCCCACCCCGGCTGGGTCGAGGTAGATCCGTGGCATCACGAATCGCCAGTCCGAATAGATCAGGCCGCGGATGTGGAGCGAGCGCGTCCGATATGTTTCTGCCTCCAGACGTCGGCAAGGCCTTCGGTCGACAGACCTGCCTAGGCTCTTGTGCCTGAGGGTCCGGGCGGCACCCACCCACCCCCACCCCCTCGGAACGCGGAAAACAAACCCAAAAGCCATTTATAATCATGCATTTCCACAAAAGTGGGTTTGAAAACAAACCCAAGCGAACCCATAAGGCTTTTAGAATGTGTAGCATGAATGGAAAAGGTTGGTGGCGCGCAACGAAGAGGGAGGCTCCGAGACGAAAGCGGTCCGCCACCGGTCATTCCATATTAAGCTGCTTTGCTTCAATGCTATAGCCGGCATTGCTGACTGTGACCGCGAGCGGAAATAACGATGTCGCCAATAACGTCACGGAAAGCGCGGGAGAGGAAAAACCAATCCTGAGTAAACGGCGATTCGGTCGCGTCCTTCATCACAGCCTGCAGTTGGCGACGAGCCAAGTTCCGAAATCGCCGTGAAGCCTTCACCGGCTCAATAGAAACTCCGGTCGGAATCCAGCAGCAAGGTCACGGGACCGTCGTTGACCAGTTCGACGTCCATCATGGCTTGGAACTGGCCTGACTCGACGCGCGCGCCCAGGCCGCGCAGATCGTCGAGAAAGCTCTCGTACAGAGGACGCGCCGCTTCGGGACGCGCGGCGCGATCATAGCTCGGGCGGCGTCCTTTGCGGCAATCGCCATAGAGAGTAAATTGCGAAACGCAGAGGATTCCGAGACCCGCTTCCGGGCCGAGTTCCGCGAGCGAGAGGTTCATGCGCCCCTCCGCGTCGTCGAAGATGCGCAGGTTGACGATTTTCTCGGCAAGACGCCGGGCGGTTTCCGGCGTATCCTGCGCTGCGATGCCGAGCAACACCACGAGGCCGCGGCCTATGCTTCCCAGCGCGGCCCCCGCCACGCGGACTTCCGCGCGGCTCACGCGTTGGACGACTGCGCGCACCTGTCGCTCGCCCCGTCAGTATCAGCCGCGGCGCTCTGGCGGCGGTGAGGACACAGCCGCTACAGCAACCGGCCTTCAGTACCTGGCCTAGGCAGGTTGTGCCACCGCCCGGCTGCGATGGGCGATCAGCAGGTAAACGCCCGCGGCCAGAGCGCCCACAACCATCGTGTAGGAGATCCAGAAAATGAACTGGGGTATCAGCGCCATGGCGACGTACTTGCCCATCAAATCGGTCGGGCCGGCGTAGTTGGGCGCGAGGGCGTCGTAATGCGTGCCCCAGCTGCCCGCCATGGCGTAAAACATTACGATGGCCACCGGAATGCGCGCCCCGAAAGCGTACATCAGCAGGGCTTTGGCGAACGTTCCCCAGGCCATGAACTGGATCAACGCTGCGGCGATGACCAGCAGCATGGCGGTTAGTGCCTTTCCGGTCAGAACGCCCTCGGGAGAGCCGGCGGAGACGACGCCACCGGCGATCGTTACCACCACCGCAATCAAGGCGTAAAGAAGCACTTTGCCATTGCTCGACGGACCCTCACCGGCGGCGGTGAGCTTGGCGGCGAAATAGGGTCCGAAGATGAAGGGCAGCCAGGCGATGCCGACGATCGCACCCGCTCCTCCCGCGCTCCGGGTGAAAAAAATGCTGGACCAGTGGTGTAGCTCACCCTCGAGCCGCAAAATCGTCACGACCAGGGTGATAATGATTGGAGTCATAATCAGGCGAGTGATTCTTACGGAACCGGTGTTCTCTGGCATTTAAACCCCCTTAGACAGGTTTTCCGGAAACCGCCCGGCCATGCGTTGTCGCGCCGGGTT
>JASHQD010000222.1 GCA_030037755.1 Terriglobia bacterium | reverse complement strand
CGTCGGCACCGAATGGTCCATGACGGCAAATGTCAGGTCGGGGCGCCGCACCTTGCGTCCGGCGGCCTTCAGACCGGCAAAGGCCTGCGGCGACGTGCCTTCGTGGATCAGGTGCCGGTCGATGTAAATCAACGACGGCTCGCCGGGCTGCTCCCGGACGACGTGGGCTTCCCAAATTTTCTCGTACAGTGTTTTCGGACGCGCCATGGCGGTGCTCTTCTCCAATGCGATGCTCGGGTTATACACCCTTCCTCGATTTTACCCTACGCGGAGGGAGCGCGCGGCTTCAAACCGGGCTGCCACCGCAGATAAAGGCCGGACCGGCTCCGTTGCGATTACTCAAACGACAGGCGTTGCAATCGGGAACAAAGCCATTGACAGCGAGCTTGCTCTCTGTTTGTTTAAGAGAAGGCGGCTTTTGTGATCCCCCCTCCTGAAGCCGCCGGGTCGCGGAAGCGGGCGACTGGCTGGCTCGCGGTTTGCCCGTTTCCGGTGACGCATTTCGCCTGAGATCGTCGTTTAAAATTGTAACCACAGCTTAACATTTGCCTTCGCATGCCAATCGTGTACCATAGGGTGCCTATGGAAACCTCGAACAAGCTGACCATCGCCGCGGCGGCGGCCGGTGAGGGCAAGGCTTCGGTGTTGACGATTTCCGGCCCCATGCTCCTGAGCAACCTCTTCGACTTTCAGCCGGCCGTGCGGGCGGAGACGGCCCCGCTGATCGTCCTGGACCTGACGGAAGTGCCTTACATGGATTCCGCAGCGCTCGGGACGCTGGTTCACGCCGAGGTCTCGTGCAAGCATCGCAGCCGCCGGCTGGTGCTCGCAGGCGTCAACGAGCGCGTGATGACGCTGCTGAAAGTGACGAGCGTCGATAAAGTTTTCGTGATTTATCCCACCGTGGCAGAAGCACTCGCTTCGTGGTAAGCGTGTCGCGGCCGAACCGGATTCCCGACCTGGTGGTTTAGAGCCGCGCCTTCCGCAGCCGCAGCGCATTCGTTATCACCGAAACCGAGCTGAACGTCATCGCCGCGCTGGCGATCACCGGACTGAGCAGCAGGCCGAAAACCGGATAGAGCACACCGGCCGCGATCGGGATCCCAAGCGAGTTGTAGACGAACGCGAAGAAAAGATTCTGCCGGATATTGCGGAGCGTCAGCTCGCTGAGCCTGCGCGCGCGCACGATGCCGCGAAGGTCGCCTTTCACCAGCGCGATCCCGGCGCTTTCCAGAGCGACGTCGGTGCCCGATCCCATGGCGATGCCGACGTCGGCCAGCGCCAGCGCCGGAGCATCATTAATGCCGTCGCCGGCCATGGCCACCACGCGTCCTTCAGTCTGCAGCCGCCGCACCACCTCGATTTTGCGGTCAGGCAGCACGCCGGCTTCGAATTCCCTGATGGCAAGCTCATCGGCCACCGCTTTGGCCGTGGTCGGATTATCGCCCGTAACCATCACGATCAGCAGGCCTTCATTGCGGAGCGTCCGCAGCGCCTCAGGTGCGGAGCCCTTGACCGGATCGGCCACGGCGAACAGTCCCGCGCGGCGCCCGTCGATCGCGGCCAGCATTACCGTCTGCCCGCGATTGCGCAGCGCTTCGGCGCCGGCAGCAAGTTCTTCGAGATCGTCCTCATGCACACCGGCGTCAGCCAGCATGTCGGGGTTCCCCAGGACCACGAAATGTCCGGCCGCGATCCCGCTCACGCCTTTGCCGGTCACAGCGCGAAACCTCTCCACGGGCACGAGATCGAGACCGCGGGTCCGCGCTTCCGACGTGATCGCCGAGGCCAGCGGATGCTCGCTCGCGCGCTCGAGGCTTGCGGCCAGCATCAGGATCTCGTCGGTGCCGAATCCGCCGAGCGGAATCACTTCCACCAGGCGGGGGAGGCCTTCGGTCAGCGTGCCGGTCTTGTCGATCACCAGCGTGTCGACGCGGGCGAGCGTCTCCAGCGCTTCGGCGTCGCGGATGAGGACCCCGGCGCGCGCGCCGCGTCCGGTACCGACCATGATCGACATGGGCGTGGCCAGGCCCAGGGCGCACGGACAGGCGATGATCAGCACGGCCACCGCATTCACCAGCGCGTGCGCGAAGCGCGGCTCGGGGCCCGCGAGCCACCAGACCACGAATGTAATCGCCGCCGCGGCGATCACGCCGGGCACGAACCAGGCCGCGAAACGATCTGCCAGCCGCTGGATGGGCGCGCGGCTGCGTTGCGCTTCGCCCACCAGCCGGACGATCTGCGCGAGCAGCGTCTCCGCGCCCACGCGTTCCGCGCGAATCACGATGCTGCCATTGCCGTTCAGCGTGCCGCCGCTGACTTTCGCTCCCGCTTCCTTCTCGACCGGAATGGGCTCCCCGGTGAGCATCGACTCATCCACCGATGTGCGCCCGTCGAGCACGATGCCGTCCACGGGCACACGCTCGCCGGGCCGCACGCGCAGGCGGTCGCCCACGATGATCGAGTCGAGAGTTACGTCCTCCTCGCGATCGCGATCGAGCAGGCGGCGCGCGGTCTTGGGGGCGAGCGAGAGCAACGCGCGAATCGCGCTCGACGTCCGGGCGCGAGCGCGCAACTCCAGCACCTGACCGAGCAGCACCAACGTGGTAATGGCTGCCGCCGCCTCGAAATAGACCGGAACGGCGCCGCCCGGGGTATGAGAGCTCGCGGGTAGAACACCGGGCGCGGTCGTGGCCACGAGGCTATAGACGTAGGCGGTGCCCGTGCCCATGGCGATCAGGGTGAACATGTTCGGGCTGCGGTTGAGAATCGACGTCCAGAAGCGCTCGAAGAACGGCCAGCCGGCCCAGAGTACGACCGGAGTGGCCAGCGCCAGCTCGATCCGGTTGCGGCCCACCTCGGAAACCAGCCGTCCGATCGCGGGAATCATGCCGGACATGCCGAGGACGAGCACGGGCGCGGTCAGAACCACGCTGATCCAGAATCGCCGCGTCATCAGGCGCAGTTCGGGATTCTCTTCCTGGTCCACGGTGGCGGTGCGCGGTTCCAGCGCCATCCCGCAGATCGGGCACGATCCCGGTTCCGCGCGCACCACCTCGGGATGCATCGGGCACACCCATGTTGCCGGAGGTGATACGGGGCCTTGATGGACGGGTTTAGCCGCGGGCGCTGCTCCGAGCGTCACCAGTCCGCCGGCGGCCCCTGTGGCCGCGCTCTCGGAGCGCCGCTCGTGCCCATGAGCCATTCCGCCGGGTCCGCCGGTCAAAAACTTCTCAGGATCAGCCTCGAACTTCGCCAGACACCCCCGGCAGCAGAAATAGTAGGTTTTGCCCTGGTAGTTGTAGCTCGCCGCGGCGCGCGCCGGGTCGACCGTCATGCCGCAAACGGGATCGACTGCTTTAACTGGGGGATTTGTCAGATCGGCCATGCTTCTCTTGCCCGGTTAGGAGTCCGGGAGACGCGCGCCATCCCGTCAATGACGGGTGCCGTGCCTCACTCTAATAGTCGCACAGATTCGGGGGGCGCAGCGGCAGGGAGGAATTGAGCGCCGTCAAAGGCGTCTTTGGCGGTGCAACGCGGGACTCCGGTCCTCTCCGGAAAGGAAACGGCTTCGCGCACGACGAGGCGTTTGTCAGATGACGTTTAGAGGCCCTGTATGTGGCCTGGTTCAGTGGCCGGTAACGGTGCCTGGCCGGGAGCCGAGCCCGGTGTCGGCGATTCGCGCCGCCAGAACGGAATTCCCTGCGCGCCCAGGGCCAGCAAGCCAAGCCATGCGGGGCGGGCTCCTTGCGAGATGGGACCCGGCCCGGGTTGCAGCTCGTCGCGGGTAGCGCCGTCGCCGCCGGGATTGGGAGCGTACACCGGTTTGTCGGCAGTTCCTGACGTCTGGCCGGCGTGGATCGGTACGCCCTCAGCCGCCTCGTAAGCGTAGCCTGTCAGCACCGCCTCGACTTGGTGATTCGGCTTCACCGCAACCGTGAAGCGAGCCCACCCATAGCTCACCTCTCCGAAAACGCCGCGGGTGAATCGGAGTCCGAGGTAGCGATCTTTCACATTCAGGAAGTTGCCGGATTCGCCGTTACCGCCCGTGCCCGCCATGAGCAAGTCGACAAAGGTGCCAAAGCTGGCGGGCGTGAAGAGCTTGCTGCTGCCGATCTTTGCGCCGCCGCTCAGAGCGAGGGGAAGAACGCTATTTGAAGCGTTCACCTCCACGCCGTCAAAAAGAAACGCGGTGGTGCAACAACTGGCGACGTCGAGAGGCTCTACGAAAAGGCGCCCGGCCTTGTTGCTAAACTTGAAGTCGGCCGTGGCCCGGGTGTCAAGGTCATACGTTGTCCCGGGTCCGATAACCACATGGGCGGGGGTATACACCACTTGGGCCGCGGCAGACCTCGGCGCACCCAGTATTCCGGCGCATGCCGCGCCCGCGGCGGCCGCATAAACGCCCAATCGCCGGCTGACTCCTTCCGGGAGTTCTCTGGACCTTCGAGAGCTGTGCCGCGACAACACCGCGTTCGATTCTGGACCGCGTTGCGTATTCATCTTGCCTCCTCCTTCGGCCCCCCAAGGGTGTCCTATCATACCCTTGCAGCGCGCAGAGTCAACTTGACGGGCCGGCTAACACATACCTCTGTAACCGTGCGGCAGCGCCAGTGGCGGGCCAGCGTCACCCGGTCGACCCTGCGGGCGCTTCCACGGTGGTCCGTCCAACTGCCGTCCTGATCTCGACAGCGGGGAGCAAGACCGACGTGACGGGTGGCAGACGTCGCACCTTCTGCGTCGTTGCATTTGTCGCGGGTTGATGGTAGCTTGCCGATCGGCCCGGGAACCATCGTGGAAATCCCGATTGTTTTCTCCAGATATTTCCTGGTCGACTTTTTGACGGGAGCTTTCCAGCTTAGAAGGGTGACGGGATGAATCGCGTTTTGCAGCAACCTGTTAACTTAAGTTAGTTTAGTTCCTCTATCGTAAGATTCTGCCCTTTTCTGGCAGGATATTTTGGCCACTTCGGTTTGGCCCTTTGTTCATACGGTTCGAAAGTCTCCATCTGCTGAATGTCGACTGTCGACGTGAAACCTCTTTGGTTCCGGCTCTGCCGGGTTAGGTCAGTTCAGTTCAGTTTAGGGGAGGCAGCATGAATCTGGTGGTTGGAGCTTCCGGCCTGCTGGGCACTGAGATCTGTCGCCGGCTCGCCGAACGAGGCAAGCCTGTGCGCGCGCTTGTCAGACAGTCGACCGATCCGGCGAAGCAAGGCACGCTGAAGGATCTCGGTGCCGGCCTGGTCTACGGGGACCTCAAAGACGCTGCGTCGCTCGAGGCTGCGTGCCGCGACGTGTCCGCGGTGGTTTCCACGGCCTCGTCCACGTTTTCGCGCCAGGCTGGGGATTCGATCGCAAGTGTCGACTCGCAAGGGCAGCTCAACCTGGTGCGCGCGGCGAAGGCTGCGGGCGTCGCACATTTCATCTTCATTTCGTTCCCGCAGGTGCCCGTCGATTTCGCTCTGCAGTCGGCCAAACGGGCGGTCGAAAAAGAACTCGCCGCCGGCGGCCTCGCCTACACCGTTCTCCAACCCACCTTCTTCACTGAAGTCTGGCTTAGCCCGGCGGTGGGTTTTGACGCTGCCAACGCCACCGCCCAGATCTACGGGTCGGGGCAGAATCCGATCAGTTGGATCTCGTACCTGGACGTCGCCAGGTTTGCCGCCGCTTCCGTGGGCAACGCTGCGGCCCGCAACTCGGTGATCAGGCTGGGTGGGCCCGAGGCGCTCAGCCCGCTCGAAGTGATCGAGGTCTTCGAGCAGGCCGGCGGTCGAAAGTTCACGGTGACGCGCGTCCCGGAGGAAACATTGCGCGCCCAACACGGGGCGGCGACCGACCCCATGCAGGAGAGCTTTGCGGGTCTCATGCTCTACTACGCCCACGGCGACACCATCGACATGCGGCCGGCGCTCGAGATTTTCGCCATTCGACTGCCTGAACTGGTCAGCGTGCGGCATCACGCGAGGCGCCTGGCCGGGCTCGCGGTGAATTAGTCGGTGGGCAAGAGGCAGGGGAGTCAGGCAGAAGCTTTTCCCGCGCCCGCCGCGCGCCGCCGGCGCCAGAGCCAGCGCGCAGGCCAGAACAGGATCAATCCCCATAAGAGCGCCGTGGGAAGGCACGCCGCCACGATCTGGACAAAACCAAAGAGGCTGTTCCTGGCCGCGCTCAAGCCCTCGACCAGCGAATTCCAAAGTTGCGAGCCCTCGGAGGGCGGCGCGACGTCGAGGGCGGCTTTGTACTGCTCCTTCAGCTCGACCTGCAGCTCGGAGTACGTCACGCGATGCTCGAGATTCTGACGCTCCGCCTCCATCTGCTCGATCTCGCCGCGGACGCGCGCGATCTCATTCTCAACGGCCAGAATGTCCGCCATCTTGCCGGTGCGCTGGTTCAGCACTTCGATCAGGCGCTGCTCGGTACTGCGGGCATTGGAAAGCCGGGCGTTTAGATCGACGTACTGCCCGGTGACTTCCTCGCCGCCCTGCGACTCACGCTCGACACGCCCGAGCTTCTTGATCTCCGCCAGGACGGCATCAAGCTGATTCGCCGGAACCCGTAGCGTCGCCGTCAGGGTGCGGCCCTGGTCCTCGGGTGCTTCGGACTGAAGCTGGGCTGCATAGCCGCCGTGCCGGCCCAGGATAGCGTCGAGAGCCGCGCGCGAGGGGTCGAAGTCCTTCACGACGATAGTCAGCGAGGCCGTGCGCGCGATCATCGGCGCACCAGACGTGAAGGAGTTTTCCGCGTGATCCCCGAGACCGCGAAGCAGTCCGTTCGTATCCGCCGTAGTGTTCCGCTCGGGTGTCCGAAGAAGACTGGCGTCGTTCTGTTCCTGGTTCTGCTCCAGGAACTGTCTCACGGCCTCGTCAGCTTGCGGCTGACCGTCGACCGACTGCTTTTGAGCCAAGGAATCACCCGCAGAAAATGGCGCTGTAACGACGGTCTTCGATGCAGGTCCATGCCTGATAATCGGCATTTGGGAAAGGACAACCAGCAGCAGAGCGACACCCGCCCCTGACAGCGCCCAGACCCATCGGCGCGGCAAGGGCTTCGTCAAAGCACGCCAGAAAGCGACACGCTTGCCCGCAGGCGCCACCGGGTGCTGCTGAGCCGCGGCGGTAATTGCCGAGCTCAAGCTCGCCGGCGCAGCCTCAACCTGCCAGGCCATCATTTGCTGCCCGACTGATCTGAAGTCGGCGGCGATTGCCTGGCACTCGGCGCATTGTTCGAGGTGAACCGCACACTCGCGGGCGCGGTCGACCGGCAGTTCGCCGTCGAGATAGGCCATCAGTTCCTCGGGACTCACGGGATGTGTTGCGCGGCTCATATTCGCTTCCTAAACCAACCCGTTACCGGAAAAGACTTGCGATGCCTCTCATTCCAAGCCTTCACAGCCCCGGCTATCGACTTTTGACTGTCGACTTACTCCCAAGCCTTTCCCGGTTCTGCAACCAGCAGTTCTTTGAGCGCCATGCGCGCCCGAAACAGCCGCGATCGGACCGTATTCACCGGCAGACGCAGCAGTGCGGCAATCTCCGCGTAGCTTAGCTGCTCGTACTCGCGCAGCAGCAGGACCTCGCGCGCGTCGCTGTCGAGTCTCTCGATCGCCTGGCGCACCCAGAGCCCCGCATCGAGAGTGTCCGATGCCGCCGGGTCCGGCGGATCGGCGCCTGTGGGCACATCCGGCGGCAGGCCTGCCTGCTGCCGGCTTGTCTTGCGGTGCTCGGCGGAAACGAGATTGAATGCGATGCCGAACAGGTAACTGCGGAACGCCGCCCGGGGCTCGTAGCGCTTCGCGCCTTGGAGAACGGCGAGAAACGTCTCCTGGGCCAGTTCTTCGGCGCGGCCGGCGTGTGCCGTGCGCCGGCGAAAGTATCCATAGACAGCGTCGCGATAGCGATCGAACAACTCGGCGAAGGCCTCGCGCGAGCCTTGCTGGAAATCAAGCATCAGTTGCTCGTCAGTGGTCATGCAACACCGAGTGCCAGCCCAACGTCCGGGATTCCGTCGCTGGCGCTCGCCCGGCCTCCATAGTCGTAATGTCGGAGAGCCGCGAAAAGTTCCGGAAGAAGTTGACAGTCGGCAGTTAACAGTCGACAGTCAACAGTCAAGAGTTGCAGGCCTTTCAAGACTCGCTCCGAGCCACAACGAGTGCCCGACGATACCCCGGAGAAAGACGATCCCACATCCACGAGTTCCCCGTTTTACGCCGCCAAAACAGGAGTCGATCTTCCGGTCTCCTCACATATAATATTTGCGGCAAGCGAAATCGAGCCTTATTCTGTCTCGCTCGACGGGGGTTACATCGCGTACCAATTCTTCGGACCCAAGGCCAACGCGAACGACGTCTGGGCGCTCCCCATGTTTGGCGACCGGAAGCCTTTCCCGGTGGTCAGCACTCCCTTCGACGAGGTGGATCCGGCCATTTCACCCGATGGGAAGTGGCTCGCTTACCTGAGCAACGAATCAGGCCAGTACGAGGTCTACATCAAGACGTTTCCGAGCGGCGAAGGCAAATGGCAGGTGTCCACCACCGGTTCAAGAGGCTTGCCGGTTTGGCGGCGCGACGGCAAGGAACTCTACTTCCTTTCCCTCGGAGGGAAGCTGACCGCCGTGGATGTGCAAGAAAAGGGCGCCAGCCTTGAGCTGGGTACTCCACAGGAGTTGTTTCAGGCCCCTGGACCCTGAAACCGCGCGTCGACTCAACTCGTCCCCAGCGTAATTTTTACTCTTTTGTCGCTAACCCACTGAAACGACGGCGCAAATAAACTTTCTCACTTTTCTCACTTTCACCCACCGTCCCAAATTTCGGAAGGACAATATCCTGTCGGCCATTCTGCGCCAGCGATTCGGAGAGGGGGGAAGCAGGGAGGAGTCATGTTTCCGCGAGGCGAACCCGTGAATGCCGAAAGAGACCGGATGGGCCCGATCGGGAAAACATGCGCGCAAAACGCCGACCTCCACGAAGCCGGAATGTATCATGGAATCAGAGGGATAGGGCGACAGTGGGGAAAACACGCCGGGAAACGCGCACGGCCGCAAGGACGAATGTACTATGGAATCATAGAGATAGGCCGAAAATTCAGAAAAAGCGCGCGAATAAAAACATCCACGACCGAAAGCTGGAATGTCTCATCTATTCAACAACATAACCCAAAAGTGGGGGCTAGACCCAAAGCTGGAATGTCCTTTCGAATCAGTAAAAACCCGGCTACATGCAATAGGCGAAACACGTGGTTTTTGTGCAGAAAAGTGCGCGAAATCGACCGAAAGCCGCATGACTTCCTGCGTTGTCCGATCCCGGGAGGCGAAAAGGCCACGAGCGTCGCCTGTGGATCTCGAACTGAGACACCACCGGGCGCCGCCCAGGCGGCGGGCGAAATCCGTCCTTCGCGATTTTCGGGAACCCTCGCCGCTCGGGAACGTAGATGCTTGTTGAGATCGTCATTCACCCGCGGGTGCCGGCGCGGACGGATTCCATGTAGGCCGAAATTCGAAACCCGAAACTCGAAGTTCGAAATCGATCTTCGAATTTCGAGTTTCGGCTTTCGGGTTATCCCAGCGAGGAGGCAAGGATGGGACTACTCAGAGGTCAGATCAAGCAGGTTCTCCGCCGGCTGAGGCGGGCGCCAATGTTTACAGCGGTCACGCTGATCACACTGGCCGCGGGCGTGGGCGCGAACACGGCCGTGTTCAGCGTGCTCGAAGGCGTGCTGTTGAAACCGCTGACTTACCCGCGTCCCGGCGAACTGATCGGCGTGTGGCACAAGGCTCCGGGTCTGAATATCGAGCAACTGAACAGCGCGCCTTCGAATTACTTCATTTATCGCGAGCAGAACCGGACGCTCCAGGACATCGGACTCTACACGGGCGATGCGGCCAACGTGACGGGGTCGGGCGAACCCGAGCACGTGCAGGCGCTGGACGTGACCGATGGCACGCTGCCGCTGCTCGGCATCGCGCCGATGCTCGGCCGCTGGTTCAGTCGCGAGGACGATTCGCCGAACAGTCAGGACACCGTGATCCTGACGTATGGTTACTGGCGCCACAAGTTCGGCGGCGATCCTTCGATCGTTGGGCGAACCATAACCTTGGAGGGCAAGCCGCACACCGTGATCGGCGTGATGCCCGCGCGCTTCAACTTCATGGACGAGGAAGTTCCTCCGCTGATCCTCCCCTTAAAGTTCGACCGCAGCAAGATAAAGCTTGGAAACTTCAGCTATCGCTCCATCGCGCGCCTCAAACCGGGAGTGACGATCGAGCAGGCGAATGCCGACATTGCCCGCATGCTGCCCATCGTGAACCAGAGCTTTCCGGCGCCCTTGGGTTTCAGCGTAAAGCTCTTTGAGCAGGCGAAGATCGGACCGAATGTTCGACCATTGAAACAGGACGTCGTGGGCGACGTGGGAAGCACGCTTTGGGTCCTGATGGGCAGCATCGGACTGGTGCTGCTCATTGCCTGCGCGAATGTGGCCAATCTTCTGCTTGTGCGCGCCGAAGGACGGCAGCAGGAACTGGCGATTCGCGCCGCGCTGGGCGCGGGTTGGGGACGCATCGCCTCGGAGTTGCTGCTCGAGAGCCTGATGCTCGGACTCATGGGCAGCGTGATCGGTCTCGGGCTCGCCTACGGAGCGTTGCGCGTCCTCGTCGCCATGGCGCCATCGGGACTGCCGCGTCTTGGTGAAATCGGTCTCGACGCCAACGTCCTGCTTTTCACGCTGGGAGTCGCGATCCTCGCGAGCCTCTTGTTCGGCGCGGTGCCGATCTTCAAGTACGCCAAAGCGCATCTTGGGACAGGCCTGCGCGAAGGCGGACGATCGCTCAGCCAGAGCCGCGAACAGCATCGCGCCCGCAGCGTTCTGGTGATCGTGCAGGTGGCGCTCGCGCTGGTGCTCTTGGTCTGCTCAGGACTGATGATTCGCACCTTCCGCGCGCTAACCCGCGTGCAGCCCGGATTCACCGCGCCCGCCGAGCTTCAGACCTTCCGCTTGTTCATCCCTGAGGCTGAGGCCAAGGACAATATGCAAGTCGTGCGCATGCAGCAGGAGATCGCGCAGAAGGTCTCCGGGATTTCCGGTGTCGCGTCCGTTGGACTCTCCACGACAATTCCCATGGACAACAACGGCAGCTTCGATCCGGTCTTCGCGGAAGATCATCGGTACGCGGAAGGGCAGCTGCCTCCTATTCAGCGTTTCAAGTTTGTCTCGCCCGAGTTCCGCCAGACGCTGGGCACGCCGCTCGTCGCCGGACGCGATCTGACCTGGAGCGACGTCTACGACAAAGTCCCCGTGGTCCTGGTTTCCGCAAAGATGGCGCGGGACACGTGGCACAGCCCGTCCGCGGCGCTCGGCAAGAGAATTCGTGTGGGAACCAACGACGAATGGAAACAGGTGATCGGCGTGATCGGCGACGTCTACGACGACGGCGTCAACAAGGATCCTTCGAGCACCATCTATTGGCCCATTATGACGGCTCATTTGTACGGCGAAGATGCCTACATCCAGCGCGATATGTCGTTTACCGTCCGCAGTCCGCGAGCCGGCGCGGAGAGCTTCATGAGCGAGGTGCGGCAGGCCGTCTGGTCGGTGGATCCCAACCTGCCGCTCGCAGATGTCCACACGCTGCAGTACTATTATGGCAAGTCCATGGCGCGAACTTCGTTCACGCTGGTGATGCTCGCCGTGGCCGGAGGAATGGCGCTGCTGCTCGGAATCGTAGGACTCTACGGCGTCATCGCCTATTCGGTGCTGCAGCGCCGGCGCGAAATCGGCATACGGATGGCGCTGGGCGCGCAGCGGTCAGAACTGACGGGGATGTTCATTCGGCACGGCCTGGCGCTGGCTGGCATTGGCGTAATCTGCGGCGTGCTGGCCGCGCTCGCGGTAATGCGCTTGATGGCGTCGCTGCTGTTCCACATCAGCCCGCTCGATCCGATGACCTACGGCGCGGTATCATTGGGGCTGGTCGCGACCGCGATGCTGGCGAGTTACGTGCCGTCGCGTCGCGCCGCGACGGTGGATCCGGTCGAGGCGCTGCGCGCGGAGTAGCGCTGTAGCGGCGCTACTGTAGCGGCGCTGTCCTCAGCGCCGGAGAGTAATCGCTGTAGCGCGCCTGTCCCAGGCGCGACCCTTCGCGGGCGGGACGCCCGCGCTACAGCGGCGTCCAAAATCGCCGGTGAGGACACCGGCGCTACAGCGAACAAGGAGTCTTCGAGCATGCAAATCGCTGCGAGTCTGGTTGCGATAATCCTGCTGGCACTGCCGGCCGCCACGCCGCGGGCGCCGCGCGGCGGATGGGTATCGCTGTTCGACGGCAAGGATCTCTCCGGCTGGACCGTGAATGGCACGGAAAAGTGGGACGTGGAGGACGGCACCATCGTCGGCGAGAGTACCACGGGACACTACGGCTATCTGACGACGGACAAGATGTATCGCGATTTCAAACTGCGGCTCAAGTTCAAGCCCGAAGCCAAGGGTAACAGCGGAGTCTTCATTCGCTCGCGCATCACCGGTAACGATCCCGATCACGGCCCCGACATCGAGGGAATGCAAATCGAAGTCGATCCCACGCCGGGCAAGCACACCGGCGGACTCTACGAAAGCGGGGGACGCGCGTGGGTGATTCAACCGACGGCGGAAGGCGAGCGGGCTCTGAAGCCGGACACGTGGAACGAACTGGAAATCACGGCGCAGGGCAGCCACATCGTGACACGACTGAACGGAGTCCAGATCGTGGACTATCACGATCCCACGCCGCGTTTCACGGACGGAGTGATCGGGCTGCAGCTCCACACCGGCGGCGGAGTCAAGATGCGATGGAAGGACATCGAGATTCAGGAACTACGATAAGGGGCGGCTACAGCGCGGCGTCGGCGGCGAGGACACCGCCGCTACCGTCAGCGCCGGTAAGAGCCGACGACCTGGCCGCGCGCCAGGATATGGCTCTTCATGGCGGAGTCCAGATCCTGCGCGGTCGCGTGCTGCAGATTGAGCGTGGAGTCGAGCGCAAAGAGGTGAAAGAAGTATCGATGTCCGCTGCCAGGGGGCGGGCAGGGTCCGTCGTAGCCGAGTTTCCCAAAGCTGTTGGTTCCCTGGTGCCCGCCGGCGGCGTCAGGACCCTGGGCAATACCTTCGGCCAGCTCGCGAGTCGAGGCCGGAAGGTCGTAAATGATCCACTGAATGACGTTGCCGCCGGGCGCGTCGGGATCGATCATGGCGAGGGCGAAGCTTCGCGTGCCGGCCGGGGGTTCGCCCCATGCGAGCGCGGGCGACGTATCATCTCCGTCGCAACTGAATCGCGCCGGGATCTCGCCGTTCGCGCGGAACGAGGAAGCGGTGAGGCTTAAGTCCGCCACTCCCGGAGCCACTGCTTTCGGTGTGCCCGGCGTCTGCGGGCGGGTCCACACGAGGCCGCTCCAAAAGGCGAGAGAGCCGAAGATGAGAGGGTACGCCCGAAACCCGCGAAGTCGAGTCCCCATTCCCGTCATTGCCGATCGTCGCACCCGATCTCGGATTCGCCAGTGCATGAGTCCTGATTATTTCGCAGTATCGGGCCGTTTGCCTGCGTTCTTTGCCTCAGTGCGCGTCGGGGATCACTGGAGAATCTCAGTTTTGCACGTCCGGGACGAGGCTGGCAATTCTCGAAATCGAGTCCCGAAAAGCAAAAGCCCCGGACTGATGTCCAGGGCTTTTGTAACGCGTAGCTCAAAGGCCGGATTACATGACCACCGGCGTTCCAACGTCGGTGGATTTCGCCTTGCGCCGTACGGAGCGCTTCTTCTTGGGTGCCTCGCCCTCGGCCATTTCGAAGCTGGCAATCGATGTGACAAACTTCTTCAAACCTGCGGTGTCAAAATCGACCGTGGTGCGATCCTCGTCGCGTTCGACGATGATCCCGTTTCCGTACTTCGTGTGGTGCACGTACTGCCCCGCTTTGAACGTCATTATTCTCGCCTCTCCTGGGTGGCAGCCTCGCCTAGTTTGCGGCCTGCGCAGTGCGCGTCCGCCTCAGCCGCACCGCAATGCCGCGGACCCAAAACTAACCCTATATCAGTGAGATGAAATCCCGTAGGTAAAGGTTTCCAGCCAGGAGCGGAAATCCGCCGGCCGGGCCCGACCCTTACACAAGAGCATTAGATCCAATAGCTTACA